>JAJDCT010000164.1 GCA_029260695.1 Phycisphaeraceae bacterium | reverse complement strand
CGTCACCCGCCCGTCCAGCCGGTAGTACACGTCTTCCATCAGCCCGTCGCCCAGTTCCGGCAGCTCCCGCGACAGCTTGTGGGTCAGGTCGCTAAATAGCAGCACACCCTGCCGCCGGCGCAGGGCCGAGTAGTGCTCGTCGAACCGCCGAAGCAGGTCGTGTGTCGCCTTGGTCTGTTTGGCAACTCGTTGGATCAAGACACCGGCGGCGTGCCCGAGCAGCGGTTCGTACGCCGAAACGACCGGGCCGGGGAATGGCTTGTTGTAGTACGTCTCGCTGCCGTCGCGCAGCTTCCCAGCCAGCCCGGTCTTGATAAATCCCTCCCAGTTGCGGGCCAACACCGCTTCACGGTTCGCCGCGAAGGCCTTGAGCCAGCGCTTGTCAGACGGCAAATCGTCAACCACCCCGGCCAACGCGCTGACCGCCGACTGAAGCGAATCTTCATCCATGACCGACAACGGCTTGAGCCTTGACCACACGCCCCGGTCCGGTGCTTCACGGTAGACCTCGTACAGATTCGTCACCGCCGAGTCGATCACCTCGGTCACAGAGCGCGCCGCTGTGTCGTGGTGCAGTTGTCTAAGCAGTGTCACCAGCGCCGGCAGATCGTCGTCGGCAAGCATCGCCTCGATCGCGTCCTGACGCAGCCGGACCGCGACCGGGTGCTTCTCATCAATCAGCTTCGGCTCAGGCGGCAGGTCCAACTCGTGCCGAAAACTCTGGGCGATCCTGTTGAAGAACCCGTCGATCGTTGAGATCGACAGCCGGTGCAGCGAGCCGGTGAGCGTGCGCAGCATGGCCCGGCAGTCGTTTTCGCTTAGTGCAGTGCCTTGGAGAGAGGCCGACAGCTCCGCCCGTTTGCCCTCATCCACTACCGCATCGGCGAGCCGCGTAATGACCCGTCCCAGGACTTCGCCCGCAGCCTTACGCGTGAACGTGGTCGCCAGGATGTGGCTGGGGTCGAAACCGTGACGCACCAGGAACAGGTACCGCGTGCTGAGCTGATACGTCTTACCCGACCCCGCCGAGGCGCGGATCGTCAGATGCGGATGCCGATCTCCCCAGCCCGGGGCGGTTTCGTCCTGGTGAACATATCCGTCGTGTGGCTGATTCATTACCCAAGCCCCCCGGCACCGCTGGCGTCAATCACAACCTGTCTTTGCATCACCGTGTCAGCGCAGACTCGGCCAAGCCCGTCGGGGTACACCGGCGCGTCGCCCGGTGGCCAGAACCTCTGCTCACGCAGCGCCCGGATCACGACATCTCTTGCCTCGCTTGCCTCGGCAAGGTCGCCCCCATCCCAATCGGCTATCGCCGGCCCGGCACCCTCATCCGACTTAGGCAGGTTCAGGTAACCCAACTGGATCGGCCCGGTGATGCCTAACGCCGCACAGAGGTCGCGGTACAGCGGGAGTTGCAGGTCGACCCATACCTTTCCGCCGTTGCGAGTAGCGCGGTGGATCTTTTCGGGGGGCTTGGCCTTGTCACCGGTCTTGTAGTCGTAGACCCGGTAGCCCAACGTGTCGTGGCGGTCGATCCGGTCGATCTTGCCGACGATGGTAAACGGCTCGCCATCCACCACGACCTGGGCCCGTAACTCCTGCTCGATGTGCTCGATCCGCCAGCCTTCTTGAACCAACTTGGCCTGTGTCAGGGCAAACGTGTCGAACCGCTGGCGCATCTGCTCGACCTGGATGCGCACCGCGGGGCGCGGCTCTTTGCCGAAGCGTCTTTCCACCAACGTATCCAACCGATTATCCAGAAACTCCGCCACACCGCGCGGGTCGGCTAAGTGTCTGGCGTCATCTTTCCCAAACGCCTGCAGCACCGCGTGCGCCAGTGTCCCAAACGACATCGGGTCCATCTCAACAGCCCGGTCGTCCAACGTGTTCAGCCTCAGGATGTGCTTGAGGTAAAACCGGTACGGGCAGACCAGGTACTGGCGGAATGCTGTGACGTGTAATTCGTTAAGCGGCTGGGGTGCGATGACGGGCCTTGGGATCAAAAACCGATCGGTATCGCCGTGTTCCAACGGCATCGATGGGGGGGGTGAGTCCGGATCCGCCTCACTAAAGAAAGACCGGACACGCCGTACCAGTGTTTCGTCGTCGCACGCCAGCAACAGCCGGCTGGGCGTCAACGGGTCGCCGTCGTCACTGCGCCTTGCCGCGATCAGGCTCACGTTTGACCTTGAGCGTGTGATGGCATTAAGCAGCATCAGGTCGCGCCCGTAGCGGTGGGCGTTGTCGTGCATCGACAGGGCCGAGCGGATCGAGTCCGGCAGGAAGGCGTCGGCGTTGCGCGACGTGGGGATCAGCCCCTCGTTCATCCCGCATATCGCCAGCACCGGCGCGTCATCCAGTGCCAATTCCAGATAACCCAGTAGCTCGACCGCTGGCTCGCCGCCCTCATCCGGCAGCGATGTATCCGACAAACGATCGAGCGTCAGAGTAATCGCCTGTGACACGGTCACACTTGGGCAAGTCTCACCTTGCTCATCCAACTCGGACTGCTCACGCAACAGCCCGGCGATCACTTCAAGAGACTGCGCCAGTTGCCGGTCGTCCGGGTCGTGGTGATTAAGAAAAATCTCTGCGTACACACGCCGCAAAGCCTCGGCGATCGGTACGCTCCAACTCGGCAACGGTCGTCGTTCGGCGGGATGGACCGGCAGCAAAGCGATCACCGTATCGCGCAACGACTTGAGCTTCTCCTGCCTCTGCGGTTTACCCAGCCACGTCCCCGTGAGTTTGCCTTGCAGGTGCCGGGTTGCGTAGGTGTCCAACAGGGTCAGCCAGTCTTGGATCGCCGGCCGGGCATCTTCGCCCCCCTGCGCCTGGCTTTGCAGGTATGTTTCGATGTCCGCGTGTCGCAGCAACCGGGCCAGTGCGTCGTGGCGCTGCTGCTCCATGAACCCGCCCAGTGCACGCAGCAGAACCGCCGGCCTGGATATCTGCGCGGGTGTCCCGGCTGCGTGTCGGCTTGATACACCCGCCATATCAAGCGAGCGCATCACCGCCTCGGCTAACTTCTCATCGCCCAACCCGACCGTCACCTGATCGGCGCTGAGCGTCTCGCCTTTAATCCGTGCTTCATCATGAGCCGACGAAAGTTGCGTCAACAACGCACCGGGCTGACCCGATACACGTTCGACAAAGCACACCTGCTCAGCACGCAGTTTGACGAGCTGATCCTGCCAATAGGCGCTTCTCAACACACCCAGGCCGTCGAACCCATCACGGTGCAGGTCCGGTGCCATCACCAACGCGGTGACACGGCCGCTCACCTGCTCAAGCATCGCGGAGGTGACGTCGTTGAGGTCGGGGGTGGCGATCAGGACGACCTGTATGTCTTCATCGCACATGCAACGGCTCTCGCTGATCGCGTCTATCCGTTGGGCGTTGCGGTCAGCCAGGCCCTGCGCCGCAAGCGTCTGGTGGTACGCCTGCTCGATCTGGCTAAGCGCCTCCCACCGCTGTTCGCCGCGGAGGTCCACGCCACGTTCGGCACACAGACGCGGCACGTCAGCGAAACCCATCCGGTGCGCAGCCAAGTCGTCATGTAGAGAGCGGACCTGCTTAGCAAGTGCCCACCAGCCCGACAGGTCGTCCCGTTGCGGCGGGTTCGGGATCAGGTCGACGAGCACATCCGGTTCCATCCGACTCAACGCAGATACCCACGCCAGGTTGGATTCCAGATCACCCGCCACCGCGCCGCTTGGTTGGTAAAGCAATTCCGCCAGCCCGCCGGTGGTCACGACACGCGGGGGGTTCAGCAGGCCTCCCCCGTCTTGCGCCTGGGTGACCAGCACCTCCACAAGCCGTCGCCCCGCACGCCCGGCAGGGACTACCGCGACGACGTGCGAGAGATCCCAGCCGCCTTCGCCTTGCCCGAAATGTTCATGCAGATACACCCCCGACCGCTCAAGTGCCGGCCCGTCCCATCCCAGAAAGTGGCGTGTGATCGGCATGGTGAAACCCTGAAGCAACCGGTCAGAAATCTAGCCGCAAATGAACGCGAATGAACGCGAATCAATCATACAGACAGCCTCTTGCCCCGTCCTTCCCCTCACCCCATTTGCGTTTATTCGTGTTCATATGCGGCTATTTATGCCCGGATCGGTTCAGACCGTTGCCCGACTTGGCTTGGCGGATAAGTTGTCTATCCTATCCGGTATGAGCACTACCGCAGAAGAACGTATCGCCCAGTGGGAGCAGATGGCCCGCGAAGCGCCGGACGACATGGCCTACTTCAGCCTGGCCAACGCGTACAAGGACGCCGACCGCCCGGAGGACGCCCAAGGCGCCTTCGCCAAGGCCATCGAACTGAACCCCGGGATGAGCCGGGCCTATCAGCTGCGTGGCCAGGTCCTGATCCAGCTTGGTAAGGAGGCCGAGGCGGGCCCGCTGCTGACCGAGGGCTACACCGTCGCCGCCGAGCGGGGCGATGTGATGCCTCAGAAAGCCATCGGGTCGCTATTGGAAAAGCTCGGCCTGCCGATCCCCCAGGTCCAGGACGCCGCCGAACGCAAGAAGGAGGTCGAGGCCTCCGGCGACACGGTCCTGGATCGACGCACCGGCAAGCCCCAGAACCGACTGGCCGACCCGCCCATGCGCGGCCCTGTCGGTCAGTTCATCTACGACCACTTCGGCCAGGAAACCTGGAGCGAATGGATCGGCCAGGGCACCAAGGTCATCAACGAGCTGCGCCTGGACTTCTCCAACGACCAGCACCAGGACACCTACGAGCAGTACATGCTCGAATGGTTGCAGGTCACGATGGATGAGGTCGCCGAATACGCCAAGCAGACCGAACAGGCGTAGGCATAATCAAGGCACGTTTAACAGCGCACTAATCCGAGCCGCCGTGCCCCCACAGCGGTCCGCACCAGCGGTCCGTTTTATCATTAACCGTTACGATCAAGTTTATCGTTGATGGATCGCAGAAGTTCGATCATCTCGTCGGTTTTAGCTTCCATACAGTTGGAGTATGCCTCGGCCTGCTTGACCGCCGAATCGGTGTACATTCGTAGGATACGAAATGTAAAAAATAAGATTAAGAAGGCAATGAAAAAGAACGGCCCCAGGTCTTCAAGATCAATAATAGTTCAACCCAGATATTGGGTTCAACGCCATCGGTAGCTGACTGAGCCAAGAGATAAGCAAGCATGTGATGCCTTTCTGTTTTGTGACGGAATCAATCACGAATCATACCGACCCAACCCGCGCAGCGCCCTCGGTGGCAGCAGCCACTTCAACACCCCTGGCCCCGGCGCATCGTCTGGGTGCAGGGGTGCATCGACCAACGCGCACGACGCCTTTTTCAACTCGATAAACCCCGGCAGCGTCTTGTGTGTGCAGAGGGACTCGATGACCTCGCTGAGGGTGGGTTCGTGGCCGACGATCAGGATGCTGTTTTCGTCACGGTTTCGTAGCATGTGGATCACGTCCACAGCCGAGCCGTCCGCGAGCACGGCGATAATCTCCGGCGTGAGGTCGAACAGGTCGCCGAGGATCCCGGCGGTCTGACGTGCCCGGTCCTTGGGGCTGGTGAGGATGACGTTCGGCCGATCGGCGAAGCGGGCCAAGCCTTGAGCGGCTGCGAGGGTGCGCTCGATCCCCACCGGCGACAACGGCCGGTCCGCGTCGGGGGTATCAGCGCTGCCCGGCTCCGCGATCCCGTGACGGAAGACATAGAGCTGCATGGGGGTAGTTTAGCGGGATTGAGATTAGAGATTAGGCGTTGGGGATACGGATAAATGGGGCGGCTGGACTCTGGTCTTGCCAATCCCCAATCCCCAATCCCCAATCCCCAATCCCTAAATCCAAACCCCCGGTCTTCACCCAAACGCCATCTGCAGGGCGTAGAAGAATATGATCGCCAGGCCCGCGCCGGCGGGGATGGTGATGACCCACGAAACAATGATGTCTCGGACGGTGTTGAGGTTCAACGCCCCGATGCCCCTTGCCAGGCCCACACCCAGCACCGCCCCGACCAGGGTGTGCGTCGTCGAGATCGGCAGCTTACAGACCGAAGCGATCAGGATCGTCACCGCTGCGGCGAACTCCGCACAAAACCCGCGCGAAGGTGTGAGTTCGGTGATCCGTTTGCCCACGGTCATCATCACGCGCCAGCCCCAAGTCGCTAAGCCGACCACGATCCCCACGCCGCCAATCCCCAGCACCCACATAGGCACGGGCGACTTCGTGGAGACCTCCATGTGCTTCGCGGTTTCGACCACGGCGGCAAGTGGGGCGATCGCGTTGGCGACGTCGTTGGACCCGTGCGCCAGCGCGACGAAACCCGCGCTGATGATCTGCAGGTAGATGAAGATGCGTTCGACGTTGTGATAGACGTGGCTGTCGGTGTTGCCTCGTGTCCGGTCGCGGACTTGGCTGTAGAGGGTCTCGGCCTCGTGCAGTGCGCGCTTCGCCTGCTCCTGACTCTCGCCCACGGCTGTGCTGTGTACACGGCGCAGGTGCATCAGGGCCTTGCTCATCGCCCGTGCGGTGTAGAGGTCCGCTTGAAGCCGGGCCAGCGCGGGGTCGTCGGACTTGACCTTTCTTGCCAGGCGACGCGAGATCAAGGCCCCCGCAATCCCGCTGAATAACGAGACGCTTATGCCGATTGTCAGCGGCCAGAAGTCCATTGGCTTGAGGCCGAAGTTGTCTTTCCAGAAAGGCTTGAGCCCCTTGAACGACAGCACCAGCATCATCGTGACCATCACGACGAACACGATAATCGGCGTCCAGACCCGCGCCGCAGCGACCGGGTCGGGCCGGTAGAATACCCGTTTCAATATAAAGCGGAAGACCAGGTAGGCGATAGTCCCGGACATCAGCGGTGAGACCACCCAACTTGCGACGATCGACGAGAGCCCGCCCTTGCCACGGAGGATGGTCAGGACGTTAAACCCATCCCCGCCGAACCAGTTCACCGCCTCGATCCCGCCGTAGACGCAACCCACACCGACGATTGATCCGACGATCGAGTGGGTGGTGGAGACAGGCCAACCAAAATATGACGCGATCTGCAGCCACGCCCCGGCCGCAAGCAGTGCCGCGAGCATCGCGAAGCAGAACATCCGCGCACCTTGCTCCAAGCCACCGGGGTCCAACTTGAACATCTCGGGGTCGATGATGCCCTTGCGGATGGTATCGGTGACGTGTGGCCCCAGGAAGAACGCGCCGCAGAACTCCATAATCGCCGCCAGGATCACCGCGCGTTTGAGTGTTAGTGCGCCCGAGCCGACGCTGGTGCCCATCGCGTTGGCGACGTCGTTGGCGCCGATGTTCCAGGCCATGTACAGCCCAAAGACCATCGCCAGCCCGGTCAGAATCATCGCTTCAGTGCCCATCGGGTCTCCCGATTAATCGGTTAAGTCGTCTGTGGGGTAGTGTGGGGGAATAGCGGCGACGTGGTCGGCTACTTCTTCAACTCAAGCGTCCGGCGGACGCGGTTCGCTAATCGCTCGGCCAGGTTCGACAGGTCGCCGACCTGTTTGAACAGCTTGGTCCACAGGAAGAAGTCCCCGGTCGAAAGGCCCTCCTCATTAGCAAACAGGCTCTTGAGCATCTGGCGTTGGATTACATCGACCTCGTGTTCCGTGTGAGCCACCTCTTCGACCATCCTCAGGACCCGCTCAGCCTCACCGCCGCCGAACCCGGTTTCAAGCAACTCGTCGAGCTGGTTGATGATCCCACGGGCCCCCTCGAACGCCTCGATGTTCTTGTTCAGGAACGTGTTGAAGTCGCCCGCCAGCCAATCCGGCAGCGTCATCGCCTTGAGCGTCATCAGCACGCCGATGTTCTCCGCCTTGTCTGCGATGTTGTCCTGCACCGCCAGGATGTCCAGGATCCGCGACCGGTCGATCGCCATGAACAGCCGCTTGGGCAGGTGAGATTGGATGTCGTGCTTGATCTGGTCGGCTTCGTATTCCAGGGCCGAGGTCTCTTCTGCGAGCTTCTCAACTGCCGCTTGATCGCCTTGGCGCAGGGCTTCGAACATCTGCTTGACCTTCTCCACACACTGCGTGACCTTGTCCATGTGGGCCTGCAGCGGGACGATCGGGGACTGGCCAAAGAGTTTAGATATGGTTCGCATAGGGGGCTCTTTTCTGAGGTGCGGGACGGTCTTTATAGCCGCTGGCTCGCGGCGGTCAAATACCTTAGGCCGGGCCCTCGTTGGTTGGCTGTTCAGGGCCTTGTGGGCCCGAATCAGTGGGGCGGTTCGGGTCGATTTCACGGAGGTAGGCCCAGGTATACAGCCCCGTGTCGTGCCCGTCGGAGAACCGCAGCCGCACGGCATAATTACCCACCATCTCGATCCCCTCCGCGGTCAACGGGCCGGCCCCCCCGGCCTGGCTCCCGCTTGCGGGCATGACGGTCAGTGGGTTACGGGCCATCTCCTTACGCAGCTCTTTCGCCTCCGCCGAGGGCGACAGCTTACGCAGATACGCAATGGGGTAGATCGACACCCGCCCGTCCGACCACTGGATCGTCAGGGCCTTGTCTTTCTTAAGGTCCATGTGACGGGGGCGGACGCCTGGGCCGGAGCGCTCGTCAGAGCCGCCCTCGGGCCCCGGCGCGCGATGAAACTGGATAGGTTCGTGCATCACCTTAGAGGATACCTCTTTGCGCGTTTGCAGGCACAAAACCTGTACCGCCTGCATGTCAAAATGGACACCCAGTGGGCCGAGCGTAAGACGGTAAATAGCCAAAAAAGATATAAATCACTGGATTTTAAACCCCCCTCGTGACATACTGAAGTTGTTGTAATAGGAGGGGTGTCGTAGACACCTTTTATAGGGAGGTTGGGGTGGTATCCACATTTTTCCGCAAGCACGCTCAAAAGCGTGTTTCTGTTGTTGTCGCTCTGCTGGCGGCAGGGCTTCTGGTTGTCGGATCATCTCACGCTCAAGCCCAACAAACCGTCGCCCGGCAATGGGACGATCAACTGCTTGATGCCATCCGACTGGACACGCCCAGACCCACTGTCCACTCACGCAACCTTTTTCATGTGTCGACCGCCATGTACGACGCCTGGTCCGCCTACGACCTCACATCTACGCAGTACCTGCACCACGAGTCCGCCTCGGCCGTCGATGTCGTTGCTGCACGTGATGAGGCGATCAGCTTCGCCGCGTACAACGTCCTCAAACACCGCTTCCAAAGTGGTCCAGGCTCGGCCGTCTCGCAGGCCGCGTTCGACGCCAAAATGGATGCTTTGGGTTACGACAAGACGTTCACCTCGACCGCCGGCAACTTGCCCGCCGCACTGGGCAACCGCATCGCTCAGACCATCATCAATTTCGGCACAACAGACGGTGCCAACGAGCAGAACGACTACGCCGACACCTCCGGGTACTCCCCCGTCAACCCCCCCATGGTCAAGGACCTGCCCGGGACTTTGATGGCCGACCCCAACCGCTGGCAGCCCCTGGCGTTCGATCACCTGGTGCTTCAGAACGGGATCGTCATCGGCACCGCCGTCCAGGAGTTCATCGGCCCCAACTGGGGGGATGTCACCCCCTTCGCGATGAGCAAGGCCAGCCCCGCCGATGTCTACCACGACGTGGGCCCGCCGCCGCAACTTGGGGACGTGGCCGGTGG
>JAJDCT010000163.1 GCA_029260695.1 Phycisphaeraceae bacterium | reverse complement strand
CAACGGACGATCTGCAGGTACCGCTCGCAGCCGGCGACCATCAGGATCTGCTTGAAAAGCTGCGGGCTCTGAGGCAGGGCGTAGAACTCGCCTTCTTGCAGACGTGACGGCACAAGGAAGTCGCGGGCACCCTCGGGGGTCGACCGACACAGGAACGGTGTCTCGATCTCCAGGAACCCGTTGTCTGCGAAGTAGTCGCGCATCACCTTGGTCACGCGCGAACGGATGCGGAGGGTTTCCTGCATCTTCGGGCGGCGAAGGTCGATGTACCGGTAGCGAAGCCGGGTTTCCTCACCCGTGCGGTCGGCCTCGTCCGGTGTGAACGGGGGGGTCTGGGCTTTGTTGAGGATCTCAAGCTCTTCGGCCTGGACCTCGATCGCGCCGGTTAAGAGCTTGGGGTTGGTCAAGCTCTTGCCCTTGTCATCGCTGCCACGGGCGATAACTTTCCCGGTGATCTGGATGACATCTTCGTTCCGCAGCTTGTCCGCGAGCGCGTGTGCTTCGGCGGCCTCGGGGTGGAAAACGATCTGAGTGATCCCAGCCCGGTCGCGCAGGTCGATGAAGATGACGCCGCCGTGATCGCGGTAGTTGTTGACCCAGCCCGCCAGGCAGACGGTCTGGTCGACGTTTTCTTCACGGAGGGCGCCGCAGTCGTGTGTACGTGGTTTCATGTCCTGCTCAAATCGTTTCTGCAAAAACTCGGGGCGTATCAGGCCGGCCGTGCCGGCGTGGGATCGGGGATGATACCAACTGTGGAACCTATTGGCTCCATGTGGCTCTTGGATCTAGGGCATCGGCTGATTTTGGCCGTCACAGAAGCCGGACGCCGCCTCAATGACCTGGTCGATGTGCTCATCCTTCATATCCGCACGCAGGCTCAGCCGTACCCGGGAGCTTCCGGGGGCCACGGTGGGGGGGCGTATCGGAGCGGCCAGGATTCCGTTGACGTAGAAATGCTCCGCCAGCGCGACCGCGACACGGGCTTCCCCCACGACCAGGGGGACGATTGGGACGATGAATTCGCCCTGTGGGATCAAGTTCCAGCCCTGCAACTTAAGCCCGCTGCGCAGCCGAAGGGTCAGCTCTCGTACGCGCTGTCTGCGCCATGGTTCGTCACCGATAAGTTTCACCGCCTGCTGCATCGCGGCGGCCTGCGCAGGCGGGATGGCGGTTGAGTAAATCAACGGTCGGGCGCGGTTGACGATCGTGTCGATGATCGGCTGCGCCGCGGTGATAATCCCACCGAGGCCTCCAAGCGCCTTGCTTGCGGTACTGACCGTGACGTGGACCCGGCCGGTCACGCCTTGGGCTTCACACAGCCCCGACCCGGTCTCACCCAGGAGCCCCGTGGCGTGCGCCTCATCAGCGACCATCACCGCGTCGTACTGTTCAGCCAAGTTGCACAACGCCGGCAGGTCCGCGGTGTCGCCGTCCATCGAGAAGACGCTGTCGGTGACTATGAACCTGCGCGGTGGGCGGGCGCTGTGATCCGGCGGCGTGTGATCGCCCGCTAGACCGCAAGCGTTGACCGATGCGTGCCGAGCAAGCAGGCGTTCGAGTTTGTCTGTCGTCAGGTGTGGAAAGGTACGGACCTCTGCGCCGCTTGCGCGAGCGGCGTCGATCAGGCTGGCGTGGCAGAATTTATCCAGGCAGATCAGATCACCCGGGCCGGCCAGGGCGGTCAACGCGGCGAGGTTGGCGGCGTAACCCGATGGCAACAGCAGCGCGGCCTGGGCGTGTTTGAACTCTGCAAAAACCCGCTCCGCCTGCGCGTGGATCGGCAGACGTCCCGAAATCAACAGGCTTGCGCCCGAGCCCGTACCCAATTCATTGGTCGCCGCAACTACCGCAGACTTCATCCCCGGGTGTTCATTGAGCCCGAGGTAGCTGTTGCTGGTGAAGTTCAGCAGTTGTTTACCGTCACCTGTGGTAACGACCGGCCCCGCACTCGATACCAGATGCAGGTGGCGCAGCAACCCTTCGGGCTCAAGCCGAGCCAATTCCCTGGTCAATTCCTGGAGCAGGTGGTCTGCCCCGATAGATGCTGAGTGAAGATCGGTAGGCACTGACGAGATGGTACTCATTACACCCTCAACGCGCAGCCTTACAGACAACTAAATCCGGCCCATCTGTGCAGTTCGTCGGTATGTGCAGCGTGACAGCGTGTCGCTTGTTACAGCGGCTTACATCTGACCATCACCGCCGTCGCCGCCTTCGGAGGTTTCATCCACAAGGGTCTGTTTCATAAGCCGACCGACCTTAAACTTAACGGTCCGCTTCGGCGGGACCCAGACCTCTTCGAGGGTCTTGGGATTCTGAGCCTTGCGTGCCCGGCGTTGCTTGACCTCGAACACGCCGAAGTCGCGGAACTCCAAGCGGTTACCTTTGCCAAGCTCGACAACGATGTTGTTGAGGAAGGTCTGGACAATGCTCTTGACCACCACACGTTTTTGGCCGGTGGCGTCAGCGATTTGATCAATAAGTTCTTTTTTGGTGACTGTGGCCATCTGGGATGCCTCTCTAATCGGCGAAGATCAGTGATTTTCAGGCCTTATAGGCGGGAGGTCAGAAGTGTCTCGGAGCCAGCTCGCCCATGGATATCAAACTTCTTACTGGTGTCAGTATGCCAACGATTCCCCGGCCGGTCAAGCCCAACCCATGGTATATCATCATATTACCGTCTGCTTGTCGGTCCAGGCAAGCTCGCCTAATATCCTGCATATGCCCGTCAGCCCCGATCAACTGCGGATTATCCATTACCCGGCCCCGGTCCTCCGCGAGGTGGCAAAACCCCTCTCAGGGGCCACAGACGAGGTTCAACGGGTCACTAAGCGGATGCTCCAACTCATGCACGAGGCCCGGGGCGTCGGTTTGGCGGCTCCCCAGGTCGGACTGCCCTGGCGGATGTTCGTCGCCAACCCCACCGGCGAGCCCGGCGACGACCGCGTCTTCATCAACCCAAAGCTCTCTAACCCCAGCGCCGAAACCCATGTCCACGACGAGGGCTGCCTGAGCCTGCCGCACATCACCGGCGAGATCACCCGCCCGACCCGCATCACCATCGACGCGCTGGACGAGCACGGCCAACCCTTCCAACTCACCAGCGACGAACTGTCCGCGCGTGTCTGGCAGCACGAGATCGACCACCTCGATGGCATCCTCATCCTGGACCGCATGCCCGCCATCGACAAGGTCGCCAACAAGCAGGCGGTGATGGACCTGGAGCAGGCGGCGAGGTAAGCGAGAACTGAGAAAACCACGAAGGCGCGAAGAGCGCGAAGACGATCAAGAGAATAGCCCACAGATTTTCACAGATTAAGAAAGATGGACGGGGGTATTTTTCTGAATCTGTATAATCTGCGAAACTCTGTGGGCCCGCTTCCTGGCCTTTCTTCGCGTCTTCGCGGTTAACATGATCGTTTGCCCTTGGAGTCACGCATGCGTCTATTGTTTCTCGGTTCTGGTGAATTTGGTTTGCCTACAGCTCGGATGCTGCACGCGCAGCACGAGCTGGTGGGGGTGATCAGTCAGCCGGACAAGCCCGCGGGGCGTAAGCGTGTGTTGACGCCGACGCCGATCGCGGCGTGGGCGTTGGGGGAGGGCCTGCCGGTGTTGCGGGTGGACAACGTCAATACGGCGGAGTTTGTCTCGCAGGTGACGGGTCTGGGTGCCGAGGCGTCGGTGGTGATCGCATTTGGGCAGAAGCTGTCCGAGCCGTTTATTGAATCGTTGGGCCGGTTGACGGTGAACCTGCACGCGTCACTGCTGCCGAAGTACCGGGGCGCGGCGCCGATCAACTGGGCGATGATCGAGGGGGAACGAACGGCTGGTGTGAGTGTGATCGGGTTGGCACAGAAGATGGATGCGGGGCCCGTGTATGCCGAGGGGTCGCTCGAAATCGATCCGAACGAAACGGCGGGTGAGCTGCACGACCGGCTGGCGGCGCTTGGGCCCGGAGTGATTCAGAAGGTGCTGGTTGATCTGCAGGCCGGGACGCTCGATCCCAAGGAGCAGGACCACGACCAGGCGAGCAAGGCCCCGAAATTAAGCAAGGCCGACGGGACCGTGAGCTTCGATCAGCCTTGTGAGAAGGTGCGTGCCCGTGTCCATGGCTTGATGCCTTGGCCTGGCTGCCGGGTGGATTGGTTGTGCAAAGCAACGGGCAAGACGGCGGTGCTGACCCTCGGCCGGGTCGCCGCGGTGCCGGACCTGTCGTGTTTCATCGGGCTGGAGTCGGTGGAAGAATCACCGGCCCCCGGGTCGATCGGCGAGGGTTACCACGTCATGACCACCGACGGTCTGGTACGGTTGATCGAGGTACAGGCCCCGGGGACCAGGATGATGCCGATAGATGATTTCGCCCGTGGGCATCGATTGGGTTCGGGGGACGTGCTATCGCCGATACCGGCCTGAACCCGAATACGTATCTTTTTCACTTCCGGGTGTCATAGCCCGGAATCCTGCCCGACTACGCTAAGAGATACCAGACCTGCCCTGTTTGCACCGGAGCCCGACGATGACCAGCCTTCTAGCCGTGAATTGGGAAAACTTATTTCAGACCGAGAATGTCATGTTCATCTCGGTATTCGGCGCCGGCGGGGTGGTCGCGATAATCGCGATCCTGGCCGGGACCTGGAACAGTAACCATAAGCACCAGCACAATACCCGCTTGAAACGCGATCTCGTCGCCCGCGGCTACAGCGCCGATGAGATCGAGCGGATCTTAAAGGTGGAGCCGAAGAGCAAGTAAATCGGTATCACGTCTGAACGGAAAGGTTACATTTCTTTCAACACAACATCTACCAGGTCTTCTGCAGAATGAATGCGATCACGGGATGTGATGAGGTGAGTTTCAACGTCACTCAGCGTAACGTTCTTACTCCGTTTGTTTAGTCGGACATACGCATCGACGAGCAGCATCGCGGGAGACCGTCGCAGGCGCATACCGGTGATCGCAGTAAGCGGGACCGGTGCGCCGCTGAAAAATGCGCGTGCCCATGGCGAAAAAATGTATCCAACGAACCAGAAGACAATCAGGGTCGTAAGGCCTGCCGTGTATCCGATAATAAATGAAGCCGTATCCATCCACGGAGTTTGCCAGAGATAAACAGTGTACGGCTGATTGGCGTGTTAGTGAGCGCAATAAAAAACCCGCAACGCTCTGCCCCTTTATGCTAGCCGTGGCCATAGTGGTCGGCTGTGGGGTGCTTGATGAACAGGGTCGCGGGCTCTGTTTTCTCTATCGGCGAGTGTAGGTGTTCGGCTGCACCGTGGCCACAGAATTCAGGTGATGTGCGTAAAAAAAAGCGCCAGGCGTAAGCCAGGCGCTTTTTTGGTTGAGCCGGGTCGCCTCAGCGATCCGTGGGTTTTGGTTTACTCGTCGGTTTCCACTTCGGCGGTTTGCGTCGTTTGATTCACGTGAGCACCGGATTCGGCGTTTTCGGCCGCATCAGCCTGTTGCTGGGCTTGTTCAGCAACCTGCTTGGCAAACTGGGCCTGGTCCTTGGCCTGCAGCGCGGCGACCGCCTGCTGCTTGGCTCCGTCAGCGGCTTCCTGGGCCAACTGGTCGGCCTTGGCGGCCTTGGCTTGCTGGTCAGCAAGCTGTTGGCGGAGGCCCTGGGCGTAGTCCTGTGCGGCCTGGGCCTGAGCGGCAGCCTGGTCGTAAGCGGCCTTGGCAGTCTTGGCCTGTTGGCGTGCGGCGATGGCCTGGGCCTTGGCCTGTTGGCCCGCCTGAGCCTTGGCCCGGGCTTCGTCGGCCAGAGCCTTGGCCAGCTTGGCGGCCTGCTTGGCCTGCTCGACGGCTGCCTGTGCCTCGGCTAGTTGGGCCTTGGCCAACTCGACCTCGGCCTTGGCTTTGGCGGCAATCAGGGCAAGCTGCTCGTCTGCTTGCTCGACCGCGCTGGCGGCATCGGCCTGCACCTGGGCAGCGGCCTGGGCGAGTTGTTCGGCCTGGGCAACACGCTTGGCTTCAAGCTCCGCTGCGATTTTAATCTGTTCCGCCTGGCGCTTCTGGAGGAGCGCCTGCTGCCTGGCTTGTACTGCCTGTTGCCCTGCTTCGATGGCGGTTTGCTGGGCGAATTCGGCGTCTTGCTTGGCTTGCACCGCACGCTGGACCTTCGCCACAGAAACCTTCATCAGGAAGTACGGCTGGGTCTTCACATCTGTCAGTCGGTAGGGCGATTGTAGATGGCGCATCGACGTGGTGAAGTAGAGATATCCATCTTGACCCATCGCCAGGGAGTCGGGCCATTGCAGGCGTTCGTCGGCGACGAAGGTCTCAAACTCACCGGTCGGCCGACGCACGAGGATGGCGTCCTTCTCGATGGCGGTGAGGTAGAGGTTGTCGTTGTCGTCCATCCACAAGCCGTCGACGATCGAACCGGTATTGCCCAGGTGCTCGACCTTAGCCCCGAGGCCGCCTGCGGTCAGGCGGTCGTCGATCAGTGCGTCGGTCGGGACACGGAAGAGGTCACGGCCGGTCATGGTGTGGTAGTAGAGCCATTGCTTGTCATTGGAAAGCTCGATGCCCGCAACCCCATAGCTTGGGCGCTGGCCGATGATATTGACCCACGGGTGTGAACCGACCTGTGCGGTCACGCCTTCATACGGCTGGGTGGATTCATGGCCGAACAGAACGGTGCGGGCTTCGCGTGTCTTGAGGTTGTAGACCACGATGCCGCCGCGGCCGGCGTCGGAGAGGTAAGCGACGTTCTTGTCGGTGTCGACACGGAAATCACTTAAGAAGCTGTAGGGCGCGAGGTCGCGCTTCTGATCGAAGTAGAAGACCTGTGCGATGCTGTTATCGCTGAGGTCGATCTTAAAGAGCTTGGGGCCAGCGACGACGACACCGCTTTCCTGACGTGGGCTGCCGGAGTCCAGAGCCCAGAGGAAATCGTCGCTGTCGACGTACAGAGCCTGGGCGCTGACAAAGGAGCGGAGCGCGGAGGTTGCGCTCTTGCCGTCCCAGCGGTTCCAACTGCGGCTTGGGAAGGGGTTGAGGATGCCGTCCGCGTCAAGCTCGGCTACCGAGACACCTGGTCGCTTGTCCCAGTAGGGGAAGTTGACGAAGACGCGCCCCGAGCTGGACACGGCCACCCCGGTAGGCTGGGCCTTGGGGAAGCGGGCGACCTCGACCACCAGCTTCTCCCATTCGGGCTCGAAGTCGGCGGCCGTTTCATGTGAGGCGCAGCTCACAAGAAGGGCTGACACCGTGGCGACGATGGCCGCTGCGGTGACCTGGAAGATACGATGGGTGTAGAACGGGCGTGGGGTGTGGAACACCATTTTCTCCTCTCCTGTCATGACGACCTAACGGGTCGTGATGGTTGTCAGGATCGCGTATCGGCTAAGTTTGACGACGGATGAAGGTGATTTAACGGGTACGCTGATTAAACGGCGTAGAGTGGATAGGACGGCATGGTTACCGGATCCTCAAAGCCCGTAAAAGGGGCTGATGAGGCGGGAGTAGCGGTGGGGGGGGCTAAAAAAGAAGGCAAGCCAGTGGTTACTGGGCCGCAATCCGCTGCTCGCCGCAGTAGACGTTCATACGCCCGTCACGCAGAAAACCTACAAGTGTCATGCCTGACTCCTCGGCGAGTTCAACCGCGAGGCTCGACGGGGCCGACACCGATGCAACGATGGGGACACCGCCCGCCAGGGCCTTCTGCACGATCTCGAACGAAGTTCGCCCGGACACAAGAAGCACATGCCGATCCAGCGGCGTCATCCGGTGCATCAGGGCGTGCCCCATCAGCTTGTCCACCGCGTTGTGCCGACCCACGTCTTCTCGCACAGCGATGAGTGTGCCTGTGGAATCGAACAGCGCCGCGGCGTGCAGCCCACCTGTCTTGTCGAAGCACGCCTGCTTATCACGCAGCTTCGCCGGCAGAGCGGTCAGGCAATCCGGGCTGATGCAGACATCCGAATCGATCGGCTCGAAGTGCTGGTGCAGCGACTCGATCGTCGCCTTGCCGCAGATCCCGCAACTCGACGACGCAAACACATGCCGAGACAACCGCTGCAGGTCAACCTCAATACCCGGAGCTAGAAATACGTTGACGATATTCCCAACCCCCGACCGGACGCAGGGGTCGATACGTGCGATGTCATCGGCCGACCGGATCAGCCCCTCGCTAAGAAGAAAACCCGCGGCCAGCTCGGCGTCTTGTTCATCGCACGCTTCGTCGGGTCCGGGAGAGGTGCGGCCGCCGGAAGGGGCGGGGGAACCGGGGGGACCGGGGGACCCGGGGGGGCCGGGGGTGCGCATCGTCACCGCCACGGACCGACCACGCACACGGATCTCTAATGGCTCCTCGATCGCAAGGTCGTCATCGATCCGCTTGCGCTCGCCTTCGTGATATTTCCAGATCGAACGGGATTCAATCATGACGACGCACTCACCGTCACGGGGATAAACTTGGAAGTTGGTGTATCAGACCCGTCGGCTGTCGAGTTGACCGACACCAGCGGATTCAGCTCCGGGAAATACCCCGCGGCACAGCCCCGTGGGATGTCGTAGGACACGACACGGAACCCCTTGACACTGCGCTGAACCCCGTCCGCAAAGTGGCTTTCGATGCTAACGGTTTGTCC
>JAJDCT010000162.1 GCA_029260695.1 Phycisphaeraceae bacterium | reverse complement strand
CTTCCCGATCACCTTCACACGCGAGACAATCGCCGCATGCATCCCCGGCGGTGGTTTCATCAGGTCGCGCAACAGCCCGTCGATTCGGTAACGGATCCGCGTGCCCTTCTTGTCCGGCTCGATGTGGATGTCACTGGCCTTGTCACGGATCGCTGTCAGCAGCGCCACGTTGACCAGGTTGATAATCGGGCTGCCCTCGACCATCTGATCCAGGTCTGTCGCCGGGCCCTCGTCGACCGTCTCACGCTCGACAACCTCAACATCCGACTCGACCAATGAGGTCAGGAACGCATCGACATCGACATCCCCGCCGGCATACTTCTTGATGAACTCGTCGATGTTGGATTCCATCGCGAGGATCGGCCGGATCTTGCACTTGGTCAGCTTGCCCAGCCTGTCGATCGTTGGCAGGTTCTGCGGCTCGGCCATGGCGACGGTCATTGTGTCGTGGACACGGAACATCGGGATAACCTTCAGCCGGCGGGCCTCGTCATCCCCAAGATCCTTAAGCAGCCCCGGGTCGATCAAACCATGTCGAAGCACGCAGCCCGGGATCCCCTGACAGCGCCCCAGCGCATTAATCAGAGTCGCCCCATTAACGACACCCTGCTCGACGAGAACCTCTCCAAGCAATGCGCCTGAATTTTTCTGCGCAGCCAACGCCCGGGCGAGCTGCTCCTGTGACAGCGCTCCCTGCTCGATCAACGCCTCACCGAGGCGCGGCTTGTGACCCGGACCGGTCAATGGAAACTCCTTAACGCCGAGTTTGTATCGTCAAAATGATCAAAACGAGCCGCCAAGCCCGTCAGGTCCAGCACCTCCCGGATCGTTTCATTGATCCCACAGAGTTTCAGGGATCGCCCGCCGTCAGCCAGCGCATCGTTCGCTTCGACCAGGACCTCAAGACCCCGGCTATCCACAAAAGGGACCGAAGAGAAATCTACAACGACTCGGCCCGAACTCTCGGCCAATGCCTGCGCTAGACGGTCCTTAAACTGCTCGGCGTCGTCCTGTGTCAACGCGCCAGAGGGTTCCAAAACCATCACCGCTCCCTGGGTCTGCTCTTTAATCTGCATTGTGGTCAGGCCGCCTCCGGTTTATAGGGCAGGTTGAGTGTGAACGTGCTGCCCTGGTTCAACGAGGAACTGGCATCGATATCACCGCCGTGCCGCCTGACGATTTCACGCGCAATCGGCAGGCCCAGGCCTGTGCCCGTAATCTCCGAAACTCGGCTGTCTTTCGCACGGTAGAAACGGTCGAACACCTTCTCCAGCTCTTCCTTGTCGATCCCTATGCCCTTGTCCTTGAAGGCCACCGACAGCTTCCCGTTTTCGGTCAACATCGCCACCGTCACCTCGCCACCGGTCGAGGAATACTTGATCGCGTTGCCCAACAGGTTGTGCAGTGAGATAGCCAGTTTGTCCCGGTCCCCCTGAATCACCGGGAATTTCGGCGGCATGTCGAAGATCAACTTGACTTGTTTCTCCTCGGCCTGCTGCTTGAAATCGGCTTCGAGGTCGGCGAAGACCGCGTCCAAGCGTATATCGTCATGACGCAGTGACATCGACCCGGCCTCGACTTCGGAGACCGAAAGCATGTCGTTGACCAACTGTGCCAACCGCTGGGTTTCCTGATTAATCACGTTCAGGCACCGGCCCCGCAGTTCGGCATCTTCCTCACCGTCATCCACAGCCGCCTCGACGTTGAGGCTGATGTTCGTCAAGGGTGTGCGGAGTTCGTGTGCCACCTGTGCCACAAAATTCCGCCTCGTCTGCTCGGCGACCCGCTGCTGGGTGATGTCTTCGATCACGACAAGAGCCGTCTTCCCTCGATCGTCTCTCACGGCCCGGATACTGAACCGAAGCGATTCGTCACAGCCCTCGCTGGTCGGATCGGATTCAACGACCCGCCGGCGGCTATCGCCCCCCCGGGTCACATCACGCAGCGCCGACACCACATCGTCGTCAAAGAGTTCGGTGGCATCCGTGCTGACCATCGCCTCACGGGACGACTTAAGCAGCACCGCCGCGGCACCGTTGGCGTAACTGATACCCATATCTTCGCCCACAAGAACGACCCCATGCCACAGCGCATCACCGATCAACCCGAACGAGCCCGACCCGACCCCATGGCTGGCGGCGGACTCAAGGGCGTGATCCAGCAATTGCTGTTGTTCCCGACGTTCCTGCTGGTCGACTAGCTGGTTCCAGACCCGTGCCTCAGGCCCCAGCGCGTCGCTGACTTTCAACGCCTCTGGGTCGGCTTCACCCCGCTGAACTGACAGCAGCGCTTCGCGGATCAATGCGAACGGTTCTACCCTCGACTTCACAGGCCGGTACAGAAGCACGATCAGGATCAGCGTCGCACCTGCTACGGCAACAACCACGACCATTGTCATCCCGGGATCCTGATCCGAGGCCCCCGTCGACGCACCCACACGCAGCGTCACAATCCCACTGCCTGGAAGTTGGATCGGATAGATGAGTGTCAACTCACCCTCACTGACCTGCTGGATCACCTCGCCGGTGGCGTCCCCACCCGCCCAGAGGTCGGGCAATGCATCCACCGCGTTGCGCGCCGGATCTATGTCCGCAAGGACAGAACCGTCCGGCAACTCAACCCGGCAGGTCTGGAACCCGTTTTGCCGACCCGCCCCCGCCATCAGTCTGCGTACCGCCGCAATATCACCGGATGCCAGCATCGAGTGCACGCTGTCAGCGAGCAACTGCGAGGCCGATACCACGTGAGCGGTCCTTGCCGCAACAACCGCCGTACGTTCGGCGCGCACCGACCACCACCCCATCACACACAGCGCCGCGATAACCGCAACGACTAGAGCAATCACAATCGGGCCGATCAACGCCTCCGCTGGACCCAACAGACCGTGCCGAATGGCGACCGTACTTTGAACCGACTTGGGCATATATCCCACTCCTTTAGGAGCCAAAAAAGGCTACTTCCTAAGGGGTATCGGCAAGCAGGGGGCCCTACTGAGGTAGAGCCTGGTAGAGAGTAGACATGCAGGCGTCCCATAACCGTGAGTGTGACCGTGACGAACAATCAAGCGCTACACATAGAATCCGACGCAGCCCATCCGATAAGTGTCATAAACCTGTGGCAAAACAGAATGCCGTTTGCCTCCGTACCTGCTCAGCACACTCAAAGACACAGCCGAAATGTTTTGCTGATGTGGTTTTAACTCGATTGAGATTGTTCAACGCCGTGCCTGATCCACTCTGGGAAGAGTACATTGCCCGACGTTCTACAAGTCAGAATGGCCTTCAGATACGGCCTAGTACGCCGACATCGTGGCGTACCGGTAGGTCATGCGCTCGGGATCGAACGAGTCAAAGACAGCGACGTGCCCGTCCGCAAAAGCCGTATTGAGCATCCCGCCGTGCTGGGGCGCCCAGTGCGTGTCGTCCTGCGAGAAGACCTGGGTCATGAATGTGTAGTCGTCTTTGTCAGCGTCCTGGGTAGACCCCAACTCGCCGAATCTGTTGAAGTTGTTGTCGCCGGTCACGACAAAGGCGGCTGGGAACCTAACCTTCTTCCGATCGACAGCCGCGAACTGCTGGCCGGCGTCGATATACGCCGCCCGCGCCCCCAGGAAGTAGTGGAACTCGCTTGGCACCGGGTACGAGGCACACCCTGA
>JAJDCT010000161.1 GCA_029260695.1 Phycisphaeraceae bacterium | reverse complement strand
TATTAGGCAGCCATGCGCGCCGGGGCGAACCCGATGCGACCAGCGATGTTATCGTTGGCATTTGAGTTTTTTGTACGTGGTTTAACGAGGACCAAACGTACACCTCGACGTGCCACCGCAAGCCTTCCCTGTCCGGTCAATACCAGTCGGCCCCAATTATCAAAGAGCGTTAACGACGCAGCATTATAGTCGGTTATTCACCCCCCGGCCATTACGACCGGTCCTGCTTGGGAGAATCGCACCCAACAGGATTGTCAGCGCCAGCACGGAACTAGGCTCGGGAACGATCTTCAGACGTACTCGCTGAAGACTGCTTGAGTCGTTGCGGATGTACTGGATCTCAAACGGCTTGCCCAGGCTGGTCGTAGACAGCCCGCCGGGGAAGCCGCCGGTTTCCTGAAACAGGATCTGATTGAATGTGCCGGCAAGTGTTCCCTTAGAGAGTAGCAGATCAACGAAGTCACCCGCCTGCACACTCAGACTACTGTCGACGTGCAGGATCAGGTCGCCCGCAAGTGAAGCCGTCCCCGCCGAGCTTCCCACGTTGATTTTTAGTTGATCGGACGTTGAAAAATCGGCACCCGACAACACGATGTGCAGATCTCCATCCAGTTCCTGTGTGTAGTTGCCGACAATATTCAGAACGTCCTTGGTCGCATCCGCGGATGAACCGATATAGATCTCGCTGCCGTTAAACACGTCCGCCTCAATCAGGCCGCGTCCAACCAGCAAGCCGGTGTTAAAGTCCACCGTCGTCGCCTTGAGCACGCCGCCTGGCTCGATCCTGTTGATAAGACCGAGGGATCGTGCGTCGATCGTGACGTTGCCGGCGACATCTAGCGTCGCGGCGCTGCCGACGGTATTGCCGATCCTGAACGCGCCGCCTTTGTTGGCAGCGGTGCCCACGGTCACATCGCCGCTCACCACGAGGTTGCCGGACTTTAGGCCAAGCGAACTATCCCGGTTGATCGCCAGGTTGCCCGAGACCCCCCCATTGCCCCCATCAATCTCCAGCAGGCTGCTTGCGCCGGCAGCAAGGCCCGCATTGAGTTCGACATCCCCCAGCACATCGAGGAATCCCCCGTTTGTCACAGTGACCTTTCCCACCACACCCAATCCGCCGATGCCAACGGCCCACGTCGAGGGCTCGATAGGCGGACCAAAGAACTGGCCATCAATATTGACGGTGCCTCCGGATTCCACGCCCGCCGCACCCGTGCGGAACAAGCCCCCGCGTTCGACCAGCACGTCGCCGTTGATCGTAGCGACCCCCTTGAACAATGCCTGGCCTCGCCTTCTGACTATCAGCTCAGTCGTGCCCGGCGATTGAGCCACGATCAGGTTGCCGGTGCTGGTGGCCAACTCCGCATTCAGCGCCGCTTTGTCGGCAAAATTATTCGCGTTGACTATGATTCGCCCTTGCACGCCGATGGTCGTGTCGCCGGTCAATTCGATCTTCCCGTTGCCGTTGATTTCTACCAAGTTGCCCGTGCCGCCGACAAGCTCCAACGAGTGGCGTTTGATAAGCCCACCCGTGGCGGCCAGCGGATCACCGACTAATAGAGTCCCGGCGTTGTCGACAAAGATATCGCCGCCGGCACCGAACATCGCGCCATCGCCAACGCCCACGGTACCGGTATCCACCATCACATCGCCTGAAACCGTCAGCAGGCTCGTAGAAAATGAGGTCACGCCGGCGCCTTGCAGCAGCAGTGATTTAGCCACCGGGACGTCCGGGATCGGCGGCACCGGGGGCGAAAAATCGATCTTCGGCCCGGCATCAATGATCACGTCCTCCGTACCCAACGGCACGTGGCCCGTCGGCAAACCGCCGACCGCAAATTCCCATTTGGTCGCGTCAAGCCAAAGCCCATCGCCACCAGTCCATTTGACCGTCGCCGCAGACGCCGACTGACTCAGCACCGAACCCAATGCCAACAATCCAACCGCCGCCACCCACATGTACCGGTACCATTTCATCGGACCCTCTCCTCTCGCTTTGGACGGTGCAACCAAATTAAACCCACCGAGACATGCCCCGCCTCATCCTTAGTATTTTATACATATATCAGAAAATTACCGCTAAACCAAGCATTTTCCTGTGTAAAGTCACCACAGCCTTCCTACTCAGTTAAAAAGGGAATAGCCTGTCACTGTTCTCGTGCCGCCCGAATAGGGCGGGCTTGATCAAGGCAATGTGACACCTGCTCAACACCATCTGCCTATCCCCCACCGCCCACAAAAATAGCCCCCAGACACAGGGCCTGGAGGCTTATAGCTTACGGCGTCATATCGCGCTCTAGAACAGCACCTGAAACTGCGTGCGGACTGCTAACTCGTCTTCCGTGCCCGTGATCAGGCCCAAGCCGCTGCTGCTGGCGCTGGCGCCAAACGGGTTGGAGGTCGGGGTCATCTCGTTCAGCCAGATCACATCCGTGGTGAGCTTGGTCTTGTGGCCGTTGATGTAGTAGTTGAAACCAACGACGCAGCCGTCAAACTCGTCTTCACCCGAAACGTCGCCGTCGAGGTAGAACCATTGGCCGAAGATTTCGACCTTGTCGGGCACAACGTGTACGCCGCCCTGGACAACCAAGCCCTCCATGTCACGGTCGGGATCGGTGTCTTCGTCTGAATCGATCGATGCGCCGATATAGGCCGCGAACAAATTCAACGGCCCGTTCTCCCAACGCACATCGACGGTGTGTGCGTGGTAGTCGCCGCCGCCGCCGTTCCGGCCGTCGCCGTATTCCAGATGATAAGCGCCGCCGATGCTCAGGAACTGCTCTTCGCCGCTCCATCCGGTAAAGTCTTTGCCCTGGCTGCGTTCACCTTTGATCAGGTAGTCGATACGGCCGGTCAAGGCGATCTCGGATTCATCGTCCTCGAAATCGGAGCGCTCGGAGTTGGCGCCGTCGCTGACCATGAAGTTGATCAGGATCGGCCCGTCGTCGTAACGCAGGCGGACGCCCTCGGCATAGTTGAGGGTGAAGAATTCGTTGGTCGGGGTACGTTCCATGGCGAGCAGTTGGCTGGAGCTTGTCAACTCCTCGGTTAGGAACGGCAGCTTCATCAGGCCGGCTGCGATCTGGACGTTGTCGTTGAGTTGGCGGGCGATTTCGTACGCTTCCAGGGACACGCTGCCGTCGCCCCGATCGGTGGTCAATGCCAATTTGTACTTGATCTTCGGGCTGGAGATGTGGCCGCTGGCTTTGAGCTTCAACCGCCTGGTCTGGAACCCGCCCTCGTCCTCGTCGACGCCGGGTCCGGAGGTGTCCTGGCTGTTCCAGATGTAGCGGAAGCCGACCTGCCCGCTGAGGTACAACGCAAATGCCCCGTCGGCGCTTTGGATAAAGAAGTGTTTGCCGTCGTGTCCGGCGAGCGCCCCGTCGTTCAGCAGCGAGGCGCGGGTGTCGGCATCCGCCAACACTTCCATGACCAGGCCCTTGACCTCTTCGGCGCGACGCTCGTTCAGCCAGTTGTCGCCCTGATCGACTTGGACCTGCGACAACTCTGAACGCAGTGAATCGACCTGTGCCTGCATGTCGGCGATCTGATCGCCCTGCGCGGGTGCCATCAGGCCCAGACCCGCAATCGTAAACACGGCGGTATTCCAGTACTTTCGCAGCATGCTTTGGTTAGATCCGTTTAGAGAAATATCGAATTCCAGTTTACTGGGCGGCAGATACTCTCATAAATCGTGGGCTAGTGCGACAGCAACAGCCACGCTTAACTGATATTTAACAATCACGCCCCCGGGCGAGCGTATCCGGTGAAATCAAGTGGGATGATATGGGTGGAACATACGACAGATAGGGATGGCCGAGTCCCGTCTCAAGCTTGTTTCAGGTCGGCCATGCTTGGAGGATAAAAGATTCAGCCTTCGGGCTGGGCACCCTCGTCGGGGCGGTTGGCCATCTGGCTGTTCAGGGTCAGCAGTGCGCTTTTGTCGTCCCCGGCGAATCGGATCAGGCCCAGCGTCTCTTCCATCGTCTTTTCCTCTTCGACCTGCTCATCGAGGAACCATTGCAGGTGGCTGAGCGTGGCGTAATCATCGAGCTGCTTGGCGAGGCTGTAGACGCCATTGATTGAGGCGGTGTTCTGCTGTTCCATACTCAGGGCAGCTTGGAAGACATCGGCGACGGAGCCGAACTCACTGGATGGCTTGGGGATGGTTTCCAATTCGACCTTGCCGCCGCGATCCAGCAGGTACTGGAACAGCTTGGTGGCGTGTGCCAGCTCTTCTTCGTGCTGCTTACGCATCCAGAATGCAAAACCCGCGAGGTTGATCTGCTCGAAGTAGACGACCATCGCCAGGTAGTTGTAGGCGGCGGTCATCTCGTGGTTGATCTGCTGGTTGATCGCGGCTTGTATCTTCGGGTCGATGGCCATGGTTATTTCCTTCTTGTAAATATCTCCCCCTGCCGATTAGATGAAATACTACACACGAACCAAGGGGATTGCCATACACTGATCTACAGATGAAAAGACCAACGCAAGAAGACGGGCGGGTTCACGGCGTGATCGTAGGCTGCCAACGCGACGACGGGCGGTGGCTGCTGATCCGCCGAAGTGAGCATGTGGCGGCACCGTTAAAAGTCTGCTTCCCCGGCGGTGCTGTCGAGCCGGGTGAATCCAGAGACGCCGCAGCCGTGCGTGAGGTCCGCGAAGAGCTTGGGCTGGCGGTAGATCTCATCGACCAGGTCTGGCACCACGAATTCACCGACCGGAACCTGACGCTGTGGGGCTACCTGGCGACACCGGTGGGCGAGCGAGTGAAGCCGGACCCCCACGAGGTCGCGGAAGTGCTTTGGTTGACCGCGGAGCAGGCGAGCAACCACCCTGACGCCATGACCAAGACGGACAGGTTTATTTTGGCGTTGCAAGAAGCTGTGGCCAAGGGGTGAAATTCACAAGAGCAGGGTGAAGCCCCCTGCTGCTGCGGCCCCGGACGAAGGCCCGTAAAAAACCATGACCCGCTTTGGGTCGGTTAGCGGCGGCAGGGTCAGGGCGTACCATCGCCGAGCCCAAACACAGGCGGCAGGCTCTTAAGCTGCTGGATCAGGTCTTCGCTGGCACCGGGGATCGCGACGAAGTGGGTGATGTCCTTGGCGAACTGCTCGTTCACCTTCTGCGACTTCACCCGGTACTTGCTGATGGTCTGGGCCTGCTGCTTGTCCGAGATCACTTTCATCTTAGGCACCAGGTCACGCATGTCCTGCACGATCAACAAGACCTGCGGGGCGACGGCCTTTGCCTCGGCCTCACTCTGCACATCCGCCAACAGCCGGCCGATCTTCTCGACATTCGCCAGGTACGACTCCATCACCCGGTCCGCATCGGTCGTGACCGCGGGGTGCTCACGATCCCCCCCACAGCCGGGGAGCAGCCCCAACACAAGGATCAGGCCGAGCAGGTAAAGGGTGTGTTTCATGACGTGTCCGAACCTGTTTGATATTTGATCTGTCCCCGCGCTGAGCCTCCGGCCTCGCCGGGGGATCGGATCCCTTCAACGCACGGAGTGTCCCCCGGCCAAGCCGGGGGCTGAGGGAAGGAAACCGTTGTTATTGATCGGTGTAATCCACCGTGCGTAATAAAAAACCCCAGGCAGCACGCCTGGGGTCTGGATGATTGAGTATTGACTCCCCAAGGCCCGTAGGCTTTGGGCTATTTGAAACTTACACGCCGACCGGGACCTGAGCCAACAGGCTCTTGCCGACGCTGTGGAGGTCTTCGCAGGCCTCCTTGATACGGTCGCACATCGACTGCTCGCCGGCCTTCATCCAAGCACGGGGGTCGTAGAGCTTCTTGTTGCCGACCTCGCCGTCGATTTTCAGGACACTGTCGTAGTTCTTCATCAGGTGATGGACGACGCCGCGTGTGAAGGCGTACTGGGTGTCGGTGTCGACGTTCATCTTGATGACGCCATAGCCGAGGGTCTCTTCGATCTTGCTCTTTTCAGAACCCGACCCGCCGTGGAATACAAGCCAGAACTTGGCGTCTTCGCCGTAGGTGGATTTCAGTGCGTCCTGACCCTGCTTGAGGATCTCCGGCCGCAGCTTGACCGCCCCGGGCTTGTAAGCGCCGTGGACGTTGCCAAAGGTCGCGGCAAACATGTACTTGCCATCTTTAACCTCGCCGAGCCGTCGGTAGACCTCGACCATGTCTTCGGGGGTCGTGTAGAGCTTGTCTTCGGGGGTATCTTCGCTACCCGCGGCACCGTCCTCCTCGCCGCCGACCACACCGGCCTCGACCTCGAGGATCTGACCGATCTTGCTCATACGCTCCAGCAGCGGCACGGCCACGTCCATGTTCTCCTTCAAGGGCGAACCGGAGCCATCCATCATGTGGCTCGAAAACAGCGGCAGCTTCCCGGCGGCGACGCGACGCTCTGACTCTTCGATCAGCGGGATCAGAAACTCGTCGACCTTGTCAGGCTGGCAGTGGTCGGTGTGCAGCGCGACGTAGACGTTGTACTTCTCCGCGGCACGGTGGATGTGCTCGGCGATGCTGATCGCACCCAGGACCATGTCCTTGATCCCCAGGCCCGAGGCAAACTGCCCGCCGCCGGTGGAGACCTGGATCATCCCGTCGCTCTTGCATTCGGCGAAGGCCTTGAGCGCCGCGTTGGCGGTCACCTCGCCGGTCACATTGATCGCCGGGAAAGCAAACTTGTTTTCGTAAGCGTTGTCCAGCATCTTGCAGTAGGTCTTGTAGTCCGGTACGGGCATTTGAGCGCCTCTTTCCTAAGTCGGATCGGGTTATAGGGGGGACAGTTCGGTTCGCCGACCCGTGCGGCCGGCGGGCCCCGCCCGGGACAATATCCCGCGCGAAGACCCCCAGTATAGCGGCCAAAAACCCACCAGCCAAGCCAGTCCGAACATGTCAGGCCCGGCCATGATGTAACAAGGAAAACGTAGGCTTTCGCCACGTCGAGGTTTGAGCTACAACGCCATCATGGCAAAGTCATCTACACGCTCCATCACCCTGCCCCGAGGCTTCCAAGCCGCCGGCACGACCTGCGGCATCAAGCCGTCGGGCAAGCCGGACATGGCCCTGATCCTGGCTGAGCACCCCTGCGCTGCCGCCGCCGTATTCACCAAGAACCGCCTCCCCGGGGCCCCCGTCATCGCAGGCAAGCGCCACCTGCGCAACGGCCGGGCCCAGGCCATCGTCATCAACGCCGGCATCGCCAACGACGCCACCGGGCAGGAGGGCATCGACAACGCACTGACCACCTGCAAACTCGTCACGCAAGAGTTGGCAGGCAGGGGCATCCACATCCAGCCCCGCGACGTCGTCCCAAGCTCCACCGGCGTGATCGGCCCGCATCTGCCCATGGACAAGATCGCACGCGGCGTATCACAACTCGCCAAGAAACTCGCACGCGGCCCCAAACCCGACGACGACGCCGCACGAGGCATCATGACCACCGACCTGACACCCAAGTCCGCCAACGCCTCTGTGAAGCTCGGCTCGGCCACTGTCCGCCTCGGCGGGATCGCCAAAGGCAGCGGGATGATTGCACCCAACATGGCGACCATGCTCGTCTTTATCACCACCGACGCCGCCATCAGCCCCGCGATGCTCAAGCTCGCGCTGAGGCAGGCCACCGCCGTCAGCTTCAACCGCATCAGCGTCGACCAGCACACCAGCCCAAGCGACACCGTCGCAATCCTTGCCTCCGGCCTCGCCGGCAACCGCGCCATCACACGCCCAGGCAACGCCCTGGATATTTTCACCGAAAAACTGACACAGCTATGCAATAACCTCGCCTACCAGATCGTCAAAGATGGGGAAGGCGCGACGCGGGTGTTCCACGTCGCCGTAACCGGTGCACGCACAGAACGTGAGGCCGACCGGGTCGCCAAGGCCGTCGTCGATTCCCCCTTGGTCAAGACCGCCGTGCACGGCGGCGACCCAAACTGGGGCCGAATCGTCACCGCCGCCGGTTACTCCGGTGCCCCCATCAGCCCGCAAAAGCTGTCCCTGACCATAGGCCGGACCCGCCCCCAAAGTGTCTGCGTTTTTGACAAGGGCGTCCCCCGCCCGCTGACCCCCGCCCAGGAACGCCGTTTAAAAGCCGCTATGAAGCAAAAAGAGGTCTATTTCAACCTGGATCTGGGCCGAGGCAACGCCGCCGTCAACTGGCTGGGCTGCGACCTCAGCCGGGAATACATCAGGATCAACGCCGATTACACGACCTGAGTACGAAGATTGGGATGACCCCCGAATCAAAGCACCGATGCAGAAAGATAAGCCAGCCCCACCGACCGCTTTGCGATACCCCGAAAACCGGGTCCCAGACCACCGATCCGTTGACACCCCCCCCACCGCCGGTTACGCTTTAGACAGCTGAAAAGCCGACATCCAAAAGAACAACGATTCATGAACAAGACTTGTCCCGCGGGGACACCCAACTTAAGTTCAGGGAGTAGTACAATGAAAACGACCTCGACCCGATTCCAGGCCATCGCGATCGCTGTCCCAGCACTTGTTGCAGGACTCTTTGCCGCCCCCGCACTCGCCGGGACGTTTCAGACCAACCAACACGAATTCATACACCGCAGTATGGGGCAGACCACCCGCGAAGCACGCTCGGTCGGGTCCATCATAGGCGGGTACTCCGAGGATCGCGGCGTCGTGCAGGGCTCGGGTGTCCTGGTCGGCAGCCGCTTTGTGGTCACCGCCGCCCACCTGGTTGATGATATGCGGGGCGGCTCGTTTGAGATCAATGGCCAGTTCTACGGCATACGGCGCTCGGTGGTTGCCAACAGTTTCTACGACCTGATCACCGAGGGTGATAACCCCAGCTTCAATCCGGAAGAAAGACTATATGGCGGCGGCTCTGACATCGCCCTGATTGAGCTTACTCGGCCAGTCGCCGGCGCACGTAATCTCAAAGCCACCCTCAACAAATCCAGGAAAGAGGTCGGCAGGACCGCGACCATCGTCGGCTATGGCCGGCCTGGCAGTGGCTCACAGGGGATTAATGTTCAAGGAATCCCCTCGATAACGATCCCCAACGACGCCTCTTTTGGTAATCAAACGGCGGGCGTTTGGGACTTCCAGCCGGTCAAGCGTGCCGGCAAGAACGTCGTCGAACCCCTCTCACCATTTGCGGCAAGAACCCCCCGTGAGTTGACGGTGGACTTCGATCCGTCCCCGGATCAACTAGCCTCCCTCGCCGCTGCGGGCCTGAACCCGCCCGCGTTTGATCCTTTCACGGGTGAATTCGATGTCGACGAGGACGACATACCGGTTTCAGCAGAATTCATGCCCTCGGTCGGTGACAGTGGCGGCGGCTTATTTATCAACGGCCGTCTGGCGGGGATCACCTCATGGACCACACGTGCGAACTCCGAGTTCTTCGGCCAAGCCAACTTCACGCGGATATCCGTCGGTTGGTGGAAGTGGATCCAGAAGAATATCGCCGCGTTCAACCGCCTTAATGCAAATCCCGGGCTCGTTCCCTGGGTTAGTGAGACCAATCCAATCTTACCGGGTGCAGGCTTCAAGAATGTCCTGAGGATCCGTCGAGGCGAGCCGTTCGAGGACAATGACACCGCGGGTCGACCCGAAAACGCGGGGACACGTACGATCACCAGGATCTTCGGGCCCGGCCTGTGGTCTGACGCTAGCAGGGGTGATTTGCCGGCTATTACTGTGGAAACGAATTTGGATGCGAATGATTTCATTTTCAACGACCGGTTTGCCGACTCCGCTCCTCTCCCCGAGCCCGCCAGCCTCGCGCTGCTGGGCCTGGGCGGACTCGCGATACTCCGGCGGACGCGGCGCTAAGTAATCAGCCGTCCGCTCGACATCTAATATAACCTCACAACGAAACAACCGGCCAGTCCCTCCGACTGGCCGGTTGCTTTTTA
>JAJDCT010000160.1 GCA_029260695.1 Phycisphaeraceae bacterium | reverse complement strand
TCGGCATCACGCCCGCCGACCAACGCGAACAGCTCACCGACTACCAGATCAAAAAAGAACTCGAACGCAAACCCCTGGCCACATTCCCCGCCAACATCTGCATCGCACGCGTCCAGGGCAACGACTACGGCAACTACCACTACGGCCGCGGACACGGAAGCGGTGCCTACTCCGTCGTCACCACCCAGGACACCCTCGTCGAGACCGACAAACTGTTCGAAAAAATCGCAGACCTACCCATGGTCGCCGGCATCGCCACCGTCAACCGCATGCTCCTCCCCAAAGACCTCAAGTCCGACATGGAGCTACGCCAGGCCGCCGCCAAGCTCCACACCCAGATCCTCCTGATCTACACATTCGACACCCACTTCTACAACGAAAACCACGCCAGCCCCGCAGACGTCATCACCTTCGGGTTCGGCAAGCACCAGAACATCCGCATCACCTCCACCGCATCCGCCGCACTCCTGGACGTCCGCAACGGCTACGTCTACGGCGTCGCCGAAGCCACCGCGCAACACGAACAACCCACCAACTCCTGGAACAACGAAGCCAAAGCCGACGAGTCCCGACGCAAAGCCGAGGCCCAAGCCTTCGACCAACTCGTCACCCAACTCACCCACACCTGGAAAGGCGTTGTCCACAACTACGCCGTCCCACAAGAAGCCGTCTCCGCCGTAGAGTAAATGCAATCATCCCCCCAAAGCCCAAACCCCGGCCATGGCCCAAAGGACCTTGGCCGGGGTCTTCGCTTCAAACCATTCAATCAACAACCAGCCATATCAGAACGCCCCGCCAAAATGGCTTGACCGGGAGCCACAGTCCCAATCATTTTGATACGGATCCATGCGAGAACTCTACTTCCTGGTTGTCATCACGGTATTCCTCATCATCGTATCGCTTGCCTCTCGCGCGGCAGGATACTTTTTTCAGAGGTTCCACCTCTGGACTACGATGAATAAAAAATCATATCTATCCGAGAGCCGCCGCTATGAGGGCGTACACCGCCTCGCATATGTGGCGTGTATCATCGGCGCGATCGCGGTCCCACTGCTTGGGAACAATACCATGGGGGACAACATTGCATTTCTTTTGTCGTGCGCGGGCCTCATTTCGCTCATCATTATTTCAAAACAATCGCACATCCACGGCGCGATCTGCGCCCTCGCAGAACGCAAGGCCAAGGTCGATCAGATCGATCTGGATTGGATCAATAAACACACCCGACGCTGGCGATGGATACACAGAATCCACGACCTCTACTCGCGCCGCTCACACACAGAGGCCATGGATCAGATCCGACAGGATGCGGCCGACATATCGCCCCAAAGTGACACCCCGTAACCCCTGCCTCACGTCACACCCACGCCGCTCAGCACGTCTCTTACCAGATACACAAACCACATCGCCATCAGCGTCGCCAAAACCATCAACGCGATCGCGCCCACGCAGCCGACATCACCCCCGCCATGTTCCCGGATATTCTTGGCACAAACCCGTCGCATCGCTTGATACCTCCCGATGCAACGAATCTACCACCCGAACGCGTCACATTGATGCGCATAACGCCAGCCCCTTTCCCATTAATTCGACACCGATTAAGTCCACGCACCGTCGTGCATGGCAGAGATAGGTAGCTCAGCAGGCAGAGCACCCCCCCCACGGTTTTTAAGACGGTTTAACTTTACCCGTAGCCCGCGAGGTTTAGCCGCCGCGGCCACGCGGCGTTCTCTCCGCCTTAAACGACCACCTCAACCACGATCGCAATGCTACGGAAAAAGTGAACCTGCTCTAGGAAACGCCACCGCCGGCTTCGCGAACCTTAGCAACCGCATGGGGCGCAGGTGTCTTTAGCAGCAGCCTCATTACCCAATCCGGTACGCGCACCTCCGGGCCCCGGCCTGAATGTGCTCGGTCCTCTCCACCGATGCCTTAGCACCCAGCACCCGCTGAAACACCTCCAACTCCATCGCACACAACCCCTGACACGTCGCCGCCGCGGAGCAGATCGGGCAATGATTTTCGACCAGCAGAATCGAGCCATCGTCTTGCGGGAGGACTTCGGCCATGTAACCCTCATCCGTCCGCAATACCGCGAGAGCTTCAACGCGCCGCTTCAAAGAAGCCCGCTTGGGCATCGCAGACAGGTACTCGCCCACCTGTTGCTCCGCACGCGCAGACAGCAGGCGGTCCATGCCCTTCGCCCCCATCGTTTCACCCATGACCCGCAGCAGGCTCACCGTCAGATCGGCGTGGCCATCCGGGAAAAACCGGTCCGCCGCCGCCGTCAGCCGCCACAGCTTGGCCGGCCTCCCAACCGGGCGCGGATCATCCATCACATCAATAAGCTTCTGCTCACACAACTCATAAAGGTGCAAACGCACCGCCATCCCCGTGAGCCCGACCTCGGCCGCAAGGGCCTTGGTATCCATCTGACCGTGCTGTTTGAGCAGGTCCAGCAGCGCTCGACGCGTACGCCGATCACGTTCTGGGTTCTTGGGCTTGGGGGCCATCTTTAATTTATATAGTAAATACTTGATAAAGTCAAGGGGCCGGGCTACATTACTAAAGGTAAATCTTTACTAATGGCCCGCCAAACAGACCCACACAAAAGGAGCCCCGCACTGGCCAACTACGACGAACACGTCAACATCACCGTCAGCGACCTCGACCAGGTGGTCGAATTCCTGACCACCGCACTACCCGACTTCAAAGTCAGGCACCGAGAAGAAGAAAAAGACCGGGAATGGGCACACGTCGGCAGCGACTCCACCTACGTCGCCCTGACCTGCTGGAACGAGCCCTCCGCCGAGGCCCGCCACGGCCTGAACCACATCGGCCTGGTCGTCGACGACGTCAAGGCGGTGCAGCAGCGCCTCCAGGACGCCGACTACCCCAAAGGATTTGCAAACAGCGATATCGTCGAGCACCCCCACCGCCTACGACTCTACTACCTCGACCGTGAACACAACGAATATGAATTCGTTCAGTACCTGTCAGATAAACCCGAAGAGCGCAATTCATATGTGGGGTAAGGCCCCGCGATGTGCGCACACTTTGTACGACTCATCAAATAAAATATCCGCTACAACACACAAAACCTTACCAACCTCCACGGCACGACTTAGCCAGGCAAACACGACCGGCCCGACCACCCCCATGCGCACAAACCCGTCGCAGCGCCCAATAGTAGACCCCCCGACTTTCCCGGCACGGCAACGGATGCAACGTTTGCCAACATCCGGGGGCGGGCCGGGGGTGCCGACAACCTCACGACGGCGACGGCCAGCTGCCTGAGTATCCGCTGATTAAAAGGACCGG
>JAJDCT010000159.1 GCA_029260695.1 Phycisphaeraceae bacterium | reverse complement strand
CTGTGGGTGAAGCTTCTTCGAGGGGAACTTCGGGGGAATTTCCGGGGGTTACTCCGGGGGAAACTCCAGGGGCGGGGGCGGGCCCGGCTTGGAGGATCTGGAGGCTGTGATCGAAGTGGACCACGCCTGCGCCCAAGAATTCATCTAACGGCTTGCCGATCTCGGGCTGCCAACCCGCGGGCTTAACCGCACCGGCCAGCAGCACCGCCTTGATAACCTCAGCCTTGCCGGCACGGTGCGAGTGGTCCACCATCTCATCCGCTGCCTGCAATAGCCGTGCGGCGCAGGCGGCGACCATCGGGGTGGTGAAGCTCGTTAAACCACGGGGCCCAACGATGTCCGGTTTGTTTCGGCCACGCGTCTCGATCCGGGTGTACCCACCGCTTGATCCACCGCCGGGCTGCGCCGAGCCGACCGCAATCACGTTGTACGCCGTCCCCAGCAGGTAAGGAACGGGCGTCTGCTTACCGTTATTCACACCGACACAGACCACCGTGTCGTGCATGTCAACCTGCCAATCGACTCGACGCAATACCTCCGCCGCGTTGGGCGCATCGCTGACCCAGGAGTGTGTCAACACCCGCATCGGCCCACCGACAGGCGGGTCATCCGAACCCGTATTAAGATACCCATACGACATCCAGTCACGCGATTCATAGCAGTGCACGACACTGATACCCGGCGCGAGTCCCGCGAAGCCGTAGATCTCACGCGCGGTGGCGAAGGCGTGGCCGGACACCTTCGACGGCCCGGAACGCTCGACAAACGTCACGCCCTTAAACTCCGGCGAGCGCGTGCTGGGTAGGTACTGCCCGGCACCGATCTCGACGTGCCCGACCGTGATGCCCTTGCCGGTGGGGATCGATTTACCCAGCCGAGCCCGGGCGGTGTCGATGCCTAAAAGGTGATAAAGCGAAGGCGGCTTAGGTGCGGGGCGTGTCGCCGGCTGTGTCGTGGCCGGGTCCGCGGCCGCTCCCGGTGCCGCATCGTCCCCCCCAGCGCCCTCGACGCCCCCGGGTCGGCTCGCAGACGGATCAACACCCGACGATTGGGCCCGCGACGACTCAGGATTCAGCCACCACGCCGCCGTTGCCAGCAACACGACCGTCAGGCCGATAAGAAGCGTGTTTTTCAGATCGTTCAACACCATGAAAATATCGGCCCAATCGACCCGCACACTTGGGCGCGGCCTCAAACAGAACAAGATCCACCCGGACGCCCGGAACAGCCCGCCGCTTAGCGACGTACTCAATACCGCCGATGACCCCGGGGGGTTCGGCGTTTTTCATTATGATGTCACGGCGTTCGCCGAACCCAGCCGTGTAAAGAGATCAGTATTGCCCAAGACCGATTTCCTCATCGTCGGATCAGGACTCACCGGCAGCGTCATCGCGCGCGCACTTGCCGACGCAGGACGCGACGTACTCATCGTCGACCGGCGCGACCACGTCGGCGGGAACGTCCACGACCACCAGCACGCCTCCGGCATACGCATCCACACCTACGGCCCACACTACTTCCGTACCAACTCCGACCGCGTCTGGGACTTCATCACACGCTTTGCCGAATTCTTCAAGTACGAGGCATCCCTCAAAACACTCGTCGACGGCCAACACGAAAACTGGCCCATCGCCGCCAGCTACATCGCACAACACATCGGCAACGACTGGCAACCTGAATTCACCGGCACACCCACCAATTTCGAGCAAGCCGCGCTCTCCCTGATGCCCCGTGCCATCTACGAAAAATTCATCAAGGAATACAACGAGAAACAATGGGGCGTCCCCGCACACACCCTCTCGGCCGACCTCTGCAAACGCTTCGATGTACGGGCAGACGACGAGCCACGCCTAAAGCCCGACTGCAAGCACCAGGGCATCCCCCTGCTGGGCTACACACACCTGATGCGGCAGATGATCCAAGACATCCCCATCGAGTTGAATTTTGATTACCTCAAACGCCGCGGCGAAGCCGAGGCACGCGAGCTTACCATCTTCACCGGGCCGATCGATTCGCTATTCGATTACGAGCTTGGCAAACTCGCCTACCGCGGGCAGGAGCGCAAACACACCTTCCTGCCCGACACCGACAACGCCCAGCCCTGCGGGCAGGTCAATACCCCGATGCACAGCCAGGGCCCTGCGATCCGCACGCTCGAGTGGAAACACATGATGCCCGCCGACCAGGCCAAGACGATCCGGGGCACACTGCTCACCACCGAGACGCCCTTCACCCCGGCCGACGCCTCCGGGTACGAATACCCCTTCCCCGACGACGCCAACGCCCAGCTCTACCGCCGATACCGCGCAAAAGCCGACGACACCGAGCGCCTCCTGGTTTGCGGCCGGCTCGGCGAGTACCGATACTTCGACATGGACCAGGCCATCGCCCGCGCCATGCTCCTGGCTGATCGCATCCTAAACGGCGACCCCCGCTGCGACAGACTGCCCGGTGGTAAGACCAACGCACCCTGAAAGGCAACCCCAGTTGAACGCCGACCTGATCCGACGTGTACTCAATAAGTTGCCCTCGCCGGTGGTCAATGCACTCGGCAAAGCAGCCGGCGCAGATCGCCGTGGATACCAACGGATCAGCCAACTCGGCGCCGACAGCGGGAATCCCTGGATCGCCAAATCTTCTTCGATCGAGGGCTGGCTGTTCGAGGGCGAACACGAATTTCTTTGGGATCTCGCGACCGAATCAGTCACGGGCGACATCGTCGAGATCGGGTCGTGGATGGGCAAGTCGGCCTGCATCTTCGCTGGGGCCTGCATCGAG
>JAJDCT010000158.1 GCA_029260695.1 Phycisphaeraceae bacterium | reverse complement strand
CGGGTCGGGCTGGAGATCAAGGCGACGCTGCTGGGGGGCACGCTGTTGATCTGTGCCTTGATCGCCAAACTGACCTTTGACAGCGAAGACCCGTCGAAGCTGCTGGCGGGGCTGGCCACGATCCTGCTGGGGACGCCGTTGGTCTGGGTCGCTCTTAAAGACTTGTGGCAAGGGCACATGCACATGAACGAGCTGGTCGCTCTGGCGGTGCTGGCGGCGTTTGCGAAGGGCTGGTACATCGAGGCGGGGTTTATCGCCTTCTTCATGATCCTGTCGGTGCTGATCGAAAACCGCACGGCTTTGGGGGCTCAGCGTGACATCGAGGCGCTGGTCCGGATCACGCCGACCAAGGCCCATAAGCTCGAGAATGGCCAGGAAACCGAGGTCGAGGCCCGTGATCTGATCCCCGGCGACATCGTCCGGGTCCGGCCCGGCGACAACATCCCCGGCGACGGGCTGGTCGTCTCCGGCAATTCCACAGTCAACCAGGCCAACATCACCGGCGAATCGATCCCCGCAGACAAAGTCGAGGGCGACGATGTCTTCGGCGGGACGATCAACCTCACCGGGTCGATGGACATTAAAGTCACTAAAGCAGGTGAAGACACGACTTTAGGTCGCGTCAAGGACATGATTCTAGAGGCCGAGCGGACCAAGATCCCGCTGATGCGGATGATTGATCATTACGCGGGGTGGTACACGCCAACGGTGGTGATGCTGGTATTTATCGTTTGGTTTTATACCTCTCAGACCAACCCGGAAGCGGCGGCGGTGGCGGCGATCTCGATGCTGGTGGTGGCCTGTCCCTGCCCGCTGATCCTGGCAACGCCGACGGCAATGGTCGCGGGGCTTTCGGCGGCGGCCCGGTTGGGTGTGCTGGTTAAGAATGTTGAGGTCCTGGAAGGGGCCCGCAACCTCACCGCGATGGTGTTTGATAAGACCGGAACCCTGACGACCGGGCAACTGGAAGTGACCCGTTTGGCACCTGCTGAGGGTGTCGAGGGTGCGGACCTGCTGGTCGCGGCGGCGTCGGCGGAGCAGAGGTCAAGACACCCGGTTGCACGGGCTGTGTTCGAGGTCGCCCGTAAGGCCCGGCTGCACCTGCCGGAGCCCACCGAGTTTCACGAAGAGGCGGGCAAAGGCGTGCGTGCCCAGGTCGACGGGCAGACGATCCTGGTCGGCCGAGGCAACTGGATCACTCAGGAAGAGCAGGACGGGCATGTGAAATACCTGGTCGAACAGGCGATGGCGGACCCGGAGGCCGAGGGGCTCTCAACGCTATTTGTCGTGCGTAACGGCCAGCTGCTGGGTTGGTTGGGTATGGCGGACAACACCCGCCCGCAGGCCGCCGGCGCGATCGACAGCCTCCGTGAGATGGGGCTTAAGCGTTTGATTATTGTTACGGGTGACCGCGAATCGGTCGCCAAGCGGATCGCCGCGCAGATGCATACTGAGTACCGGGCCGAGGTCTTGCCGCACCAGAAGCTTGACATGGTCCACGACCTTAAGTCCAAGGGCCACCGTGTTGCGGTGATCGGTGACGGCGTGAACGACGCGCCCGCACTCAAGGCAGGCGACATCTCGATCGCAATGGGTGCCGCGGGTTCCGATGTCGCGATCCAGTCCGCCAGCATCGCACTGATGAACAACAACCTCAACCGCATCCCGTTCCTGATCCGGCTGTCACGCCAGACCAGCCGGGTGATCAAGCAGAACATGGTAATCGGCGGGGGGTTCATCCTCCTGTTCCTGATCTTTGCCGGAGCGGGGAAGGTTCCGCCCGTCGTGGCGGCGTTCCTGCATGTGGTCAGTTCACTGATCGTGGTGTTCAATTCCGCGAGGCTGGTCCGTGCCGGCGAGGATATCGAGCAGCAGGAACACCAGGCGCTGGAAGCCACGACCCAGGCACAGGCCTCTACCTCAGACGAAGCCTCGCTTGGTCAAGCCACCGCCGCACCCGCGTAAATTTAATATTGTTAGACCGTCTCGATCGGACCGGACTCACGAACCCTCGGCTGATAAAGCCGCCAGTTAAGACCCGACACCCAAACGTGCAGGATTCAACCAAGACCAACCCGATTCCCCCGGCTGCACCAGGCGTGTGGGCCCTACCCGACCTCGCGGTTCTGGAAGAGGGCGATCGCGATCGCGAGTATCGCAACGACCTGCAGCGCGGCGTAGCCCGAGACCATGCCGAACAAACCGGCGGTGATCGGGGTGCCCTGTGTGATCGCGTCTGCGGGCCAGAAGAATTGCAGGTTGGGTACCAGCATGTAGATCAGCTTGGCCGCGGAGTAGATCACTTTCTGGTAGATCGCGATGTCCGCGTGCATGATGGCCGAGAGGCTTTGGTAGTAGTCGGTGCCTGCGGGGATCGACAGCCGCATGTTCACCATCTGGCTCAACGAGTTACTCGCCAGCCCCAGCAGGAAGACGCCAAAGCAGATCAGCAGTGTCATCACCTGTCCGAGCCGGGTAGACGCCGCAACGGCGACCCCCGTGAGGACCAGCACGGCCTGGAAGACAAGCCCCAGTCCGACGACCACCTGCGTCAACTCGCCGCTGTGCTCGGTGAATTCCGTCACGGGCGATTGCAGGTTCCACTTCTTGTCGATCAGCAGCACCAGCGCAAAAGCCACGGTCTGTGTAACCAGCAGGCAGACGGTGAAGCTGGAGGAGAACACGCGGCCGTAGAGGTAGTTCGCCATGGTCGCCACGATCAGCGCAAGCAGCGCCCCGCCGAAACCCAGCAGGATCACGGGCATGTCGAAGTGGTCGCTGGCGGTGGACATCACCCGGTGACGGATCGTCAGCGCCAGCGCGATACTCAGCAGGAAGAACGCGGCCGAGATCGCCGCGGAGATACCGATATATTTACCGATGACAAACAACGGCCGGCCGACCGGTTTGCTCACGACTGTCAGCACGGTCTTGTTTTCGATCTCTTTGGAGAAGACCCCGGTCGCGGTGAAAGCCGCCAAAAACAGGCCGATCAGGAAGATCGTGCTGAGTCCCATGTCGATCAAGAGCTTGTTGTCATCCTCCATGGTGTAGGCGGCGAGTTGGGGATTGATAACCATCGCCAAGGACCCCAGCAGGACCAGGACCACGAAGATGGGCTGACGGATGGATTCGGTGAAGGTGTTGTGAGCGATGGTGGCGAGCTGTGTGAACATGGCGGTCGTCTTGTCCGTGTGAATGAAGCGGGACGGTTAATCCGGCAGGCGGCCGGCCCCTATCATACGGCGGGTCGGGCCGATGGGTTTGGTGCATCGCCGAGACGCGGCGTAATTCAGACAGGTTAAGAGGCAAGCTGGCGTGGTGACAAGCCGACGCCGGGAAACAGGGAATACGATGAGTCACGACCAAGAAACCTACCGGCGGTCAGCCGGTGCCGCCCTGATCGGGCTGGCGATACAGACGTTGTTGTGGATCCTCACCGGGCTGACCGGGCTTTACGCCGGTTCGACCGCCATCCATACCATCGCCTGGTACTACTTAGGCGGGCTGCCGATCTGGATCATCCTCTGGGTGGTCTACAACCAGCACCGCCTGGAGCGGGTCGAGGCTTTGGAGACCGAACAGCTCGCCGCCGAGGATGCGCAGGCCGCGGCGCTTTTTGATGAGGCCGGGCAGCAGCTGAACCTGGCGCAGAAACGGCTTGACAACCTCTACAAATACTGGCTGAATATCGTCAGCCTCGCGGTTTCACTGTATCTGCTGGTGGTCGGGTTCCGCATGCTCTGGTCCGCGGTTAGCTCGTACCGCACCGCACACGGCATTGAAGGCGGCAGCTTCTTGTCCGACCTTGGTGACATGGTCTCCGCCGGGGGCGGGTTCTCCGGAGCCAGCGCCGGGGCCGTCGCCATTGTCGCCACCATCATCGGCTTCCTGGCGTTTATCGTCTCGCGCTACGTCGCGGGTATGACCAAGGTCAGCGAGTGGCAACTGCTGCGCGGCGGGGCCGGCTACCTGATGGGCAACGTGGTGGTGACCCTGCTGTTGATCGTCGCCTCCGCCGGGCTCGCATTGGAATTATACGACCTGTTCTCGGTCCTCTCGGTCGTCGCGCCGGCGATGATGATCCTCCTGGGTACCGAGATGTTTCTGGGCTTTATCTTCGGGTTCTATAAGCCCAGGCGTCCCGGGCAGATGCCCCGGCCGGCGTTCGACAGCCGTATCCTCGGCTGGCTGACTCGGCCCGAGTCGCTGGCGAAGATTATCAGCGAGGCAGTCAATTACCAGTTCGGTATTGAAGTCTCAGACAGTTGGTTCTACCGCCAGCTCGCCAAGGCTATCCCCTCGCTGATCCTTGTGGGCCTGCTGGTATTGTTTGGGCTGACCTCGGCGGTGATCGTGGCGCCCCATCAGCGTGCGATCGTGACCCGGTGGGGCAGCCTGACCGAACACAGCGTGGTCGAGCCGGGCCTGCACTGGAAGCTGCCCTGGCCGTTGGGCAAGACATACAAGTACGACGCTTACCGTATCCACGAACTGAACGTCGGTTCCTCCTCAGAAAACTTCCGGCGTGACGTCGCGGTGCTCTGGACAACCCAGCACTCCGGCGAGAGTGAGAAGTACATGGTCACGGCGCCAAGCAAGCATGTCGGCAAAGAAGACACCGCCATCGAAGCCGCGGCCGGTGAGTTGGCAGGCGGGCTGGGTGTGATCAAGTACCGCATCGCAGACGACGGTCTACTGGATTACAGCGTCATGGCGATGGACGACGCGAAGTACCCCGCGGAGCTGCTCAAGGCCCTGTCGGAGCGGCGTTTCAATACCTATTTCGCCACGCATGACATCGACGCGCTACTGACATCGGCGCGTGTGGAGGCCGGCGAGTTGCTGCGTGGACAGATTCAATCAGACGCCGACGAGATGTCGCTGGGTGTCGAGGTGGTATACGTCGGTCTGGAAGCCGTCCACCCGCCGCGTGAAGGCGACGTTGCCAAGAAGTTCCACGAACAGATCGACGCCCGGCAGGAAAAGGCGACGAAGATCCAGGAGGCCCGCCGTCAGGCCGTCGTCCAACTCGCCCAGATCGCCGGCACCCAGGAAAAGGCGCTGATGATCGACAAGGCGATCCAGGACGTCGTCACCCTTCAACAATCGCTGGAGTCCATGCGGCTAGGTGGCAACTACGACCAGGCCCAAGCCGACGAACTCGCTGACCAGATCACAAAGAAGAAGGTGGATATCGAGAAGCTCCTGGATGACGCAGGCGGAGACGCGACCATCATGATCTATCAGGCACGCGCCTACCGCTCGGAGTACGCCCTGTCCGAAGGGGCCCGCGCGATGCGCACCGAGTCGCGCTTCCTGGCCTACCGCCAAGGGCCCAAGTATTACATGGCAAGGGAGTACCTGAACACCCTCGCTCAAGGCCTGGCCGACCGACGCAAGTTTATCCTCGTCGGTGAGCAGGAAGTCCCGCCGATCATCCGCCTCAACGCGGAAACCACCACAAGCAACCTGGACGTACTAGGCATCGAATAACACGCACAAGATCACCCCCCGGAAAAACCCCGGATGGGCCCACCCAACCGGCGTCAATAACAAGACACCACACCGACGATTGTTGGAGATACGAACGCTATGAAGAACAAACTCATTTTCCTGGTCGCCATCGCAGTCGCCGCGGTGCTATTGGTTTACACGGTCATGTTCCAGGTCCGCTACGACCAGGTCGCGGTCCGCACGACGTGGGACAAAGCCATCGAACCCACACGCGATGCCCAGGGCAACATCGACCCCAATAACCCCGGGAGCCTGATCCTCAACCCGGGGTACGGCTTTAAGCTCCCCTCGCCGATCCAGAAGGTCCGCGTGTACTCCAAGAAGGTCCAGCTCCTGGAGGACCAATCCAGCGAGATACAGACCGCCGACGGTTACGCGGTGATCGTCAAGCTGTACCTGGCGTGGCGCATCGAGGACCCGTACGCTTTTTTCCTGAGGCTGAAGACCGAAGACGAGGCCAGCGAGCAGCTGACCTCGATGCTCAGCGAGCTTAAAGCGGTTGTCTCGACCTACCGTTTCGACCAACTGGTCAACACCGACTCGGATAAGATCAAGCTCGAAGAGATCGAGCAGAAGAGCCTGGAACAACTGCGTGAGAAGCTCAACGCGATCAACCCCGGCTACGGGATCAAAGTTGAACAGGTCGGCATCAGGCGGATCATCCTCCCGGAAGACACGACACAGAAAGTATTCGAGCGGATGGCCAAGACCCGCGAGTTGCTTGCCGAGCGGGCCCGTTCGGAAGGCGACGCCGAGGCCAAGAACATCGTCAGCCAGGCCGAGACAGCCAAGCGGCGTATCCTGGCCTTCGCCCAACGTCGGGCCCAGGCGATCCGTGATGAAGGCAACCGCGAAGCGGCGCAGTACTTCAGCGCCTTCCGTGAAGACCCGGAGTTCGCCATCTTCCAGAGGCAGATCGAGGCCCTGCAGAAGATGCTCGCCCACAACACCACGTTCGTTCTGGACGCCAACCAGTTGTGGTTCTTAAACCCGCTGACGGGCGAAACACCAGACAAACCCAAGCGTTAACACCTGAACACAGACGCCCGGCGAACGGAACCCCCTGTCCGCCGGAATCTCACCGAACCGATCCGCGACACCAAGCAGAAATAAGCTCATGGCCGAGAAGATCAAAAACCCGTTCATCCACTCGCACGACGACGACTGCGATCACGATCACCACCACGATCACGAGCCGTTCGAGCCCGCCGATCCCGCACAGAAGTC
>JAJDCT010000157.1 GCA_029260695.1 Phycisphaeraceae bacterium | reverse complement strand
ATGCCTACACAGATGGATTACTACGAGGTGCTCGGGGTCGAGCGTGAGGCGAGTGATGCCGACGTCAAGCGTGCGTACCGCAAGCTGGCGATGAAGTATCACCCGGACCGCAACCCCGGGGACACCGAAGCCGAGGCGAAGTTCAAGGAATCGGCCGAGGCATACGAGGTGCTGAGCAACCCCGAGAAGCGTCAGCGGTATGACCAGTACGGTCACGCCGGGCTCAAGGGGACCAGCGGGCACGATTTTAGTCATATGGATGCCGGGGACATCTTCTCGATGTTCGAGGACATCTTCGGAGGAGGCGGCGGTCAGTTCGGCGGGCAACGCAGGCGGCGTGGCAGGCAGGGGCCGCAGCGCGGTTACGATCTGCAGACGCAGGCGGAGGTGACGCTCGAAGAGGTTTCAGAGGGTGTGGATCGAGAGATCGAATTCACCCGGCAGGACCTGTGCGAGAGCTGCACAGGGAGCGGCGCGGCGCCGGGAGCGGAGCCGATCACCTGTGTCGGTTGTGGTGGCGCGGGTCAGGTCGCCCAGAGCGGGCTAGGCGGGATGTTCCGCATGGTCACCACCTGCCCTGCTTGCGCGGGGTCGGGCAAGGTCATCAAAGACAAGTGCAAGACCTGTGCTGGGGACGGGCGTCAACCTAAGAAGCGGGTGTTGAGTGTCAAGATCCCTGCGGGTATCCACGACGGGCAGGCGATCCGTGTCCCCGGCGAGGGTGAGCCCGGAGCGATGGGCGGGCCACACGGCGACTTGCATGTGGTTGTCCGTGTTAAGCAGCACGACCTGTTCACGCGCGAGGACGACCACCTGATCCTTAAGATGCCGATCAGCTTCACGCAGGCGGCGTTGGGTGCGACGCTTAAAGTCCCGGTTATCAATGGCGAACACGAAATCACGATCAAGCACGGCTCGCAGCACGGCGACCTGATCCGCGCGTCGGGCAAGGGCTTGCCGAATCTCCGCAACGGGCGGTGCGGCGACCTGGTCATCGTGCTGCTGATCGAAGTCCCCACCAAACTCACCGGCCAGCAGGAAGAATTGCTTCGCGAGTTTGCCGAGACCGAAGACCGCGACGTGATGCCACACAGCCAGGGGTTCTGGGACAAGATCAAGTCGTACATCAGCTAGGACACCATCCAAACGCAACCATGCGCCCACCGAGGCCCGACATGAACGACGAAGAAAACAAAACCGAACCCAACGAGACGCCCCAAGAGTGGGAGCTAAACGAAGCCGACGAGGCGCTTGAGTTCCCCGACATTGGGCAGACCGAAGGGGAAGACCCAGAAGACGGCGGCACCCCCGCCGAGGACGCGGACCCATTGGCTGCATTGCAGGCCGAGCGTGACGAGTTGGATGACAAGCTCAAGCGGATGGTGGCTGACTATCAGAACTTCGCCCGACGGGCGGCGCAGAACGTGGTCGCTGCACAACAACAGCAACTGCTCGAAGTCGCCAAGCAACTGGTTCCCGTGCTGGACCACTTCGACAACGCGTTGGGCGTGGATGCCGAGACGACTTCAGCAGAGGACCTGCTTAAGGGCGTGAACATCGTGCGTGACGAGTTGATGCGCTCGCTGACCTCGTTCGGCGTTCAGAGGCTGGACGTGCAGGCCGGGGAGGCGTTTGATCCTAATCTACACGAAGCCCTGATGCGGCAGCCCGATACGGACATCGAGCCCGACCACATCACGGCACAGCTTCAGCCAGGCTATCTGTTGAACGACGTGACGATCCGGCCGGCGAAGGTGAGTATTGCGGAATAGAAGATGACGATAGCTGTTAGCCTTTAGGCGCCTGCTATGGGCCGCTGGCAATTGATGTTGTTGTTCAACTGCGGTGTTAAAACTAAGACGTGCCTCGCGCTTCTGCCGGGGGCTAAATAAGTGGCTGCGACTGGCTGACGAAACCCGATCTCGTCGCGTGGCCGCGACGGCTAAACGAGAAACGCCTGCTCTGACTAAACCCTAGACCCTGAACTCTAGACCCCTCACCTAGACACCGCACCCTAAACCCTACCCGCCCATGCCAACCTACGAATACCAATGCGACGCTTGTGGCCACGAGCTCGAAGAGTTCCAGTCGATGTCAGCCAAACCTTTGAAGAAGTGCCCGGAGTGCGGCAAGAACAAGCTCGTCCGACAGATCGGCGCGGGGGCGGGGATCATCTTCAAGGGCTCGGGCTTCTACGAAACCGACTACCGCTCCGAGGGGTATAAGAAAGACGCCAAGACCGAGAAGGACGCGGCGAAGCCGAAAGCGGAAGGGAAGAGTGACGCCAAGGGTTCGGGGGATGCGAAGGCATCGGCGTCTGACAGCGGTTCAAAGAAGTCTTCGTCGGGCGGTGAATCCGATTCAAAAAAAGCACCCAAGAAGCCGAAGAAGGATTGACCTGTATCGGCCAAGTGGGATGTCTACGGATGAGAGCGATCCCTCCCACGTCGGCACACACCTGCGATCCGCCGTTTAACGGCAAGCCAGTGTTTTACGGCTATCGTTGAACTATTTTGAAAACATGGGCTTCACTTCAAGCGGGGACTTCCGAAGTGCGTAAAGCCGGGTCACTGCGGTGCGTCGTTCAGCAGCCCTTCGATCTCGGCCTGGAGTTGTTTTCCGATTCCGGGGCGGTAGCCGACGTGGACCTGTTGGACTTTGCCGCCAGCGATGATGACGGTCTGGGGGATGCCGTTGACCTGGTAGGCCTGGGCGGCGGCGAAGTTTTCGTCCATCAATACGGGGATGGTGAGGTTCTGCTCCTGCCAGAACTGTTTGACTTCATCAACGGTCTCGCCCTGGTTGACGGCGTAGAAGGCGACGGGTTTGCCGTTGTCTTTGGCCCAGTCGTAGACTTCCTGGAGCTCGGGGAGTGCCGCGACACAGGGGCCGCACCAAGTGGCCCAGAAATCCAGGACGATGACTTGGGCGTCCGCGTCGTCGGTTGCGATGTCGTGGTCGTTGCCATCGATGTCCGGGAGGTTCAGCTGGGGTGTGGGCTGGTTGGTCAGGGGGTGCGGTGCGTTTGCGCCGCTTGCCATCATGTGCTGCATGGAGGGTGAGGCGATGGAGTTGGTGGTATCGAAGGCGAATCGGGCGTCTTCGATCGGCTTGTCCACGCTGTTGACGAGGATGTCGAAGGTGATGGAAAAAGACATGGTCGAGTCGGCGCGAGGGTCCAGGGCTGAGGCGTCAACTTCGACTACGGCCTTGTCGATCAGGTGGGTCGCGGGGTCGATGGTCAGGGTCACTGTGCCGGTCTGCAATGCGCTTCGGATACGCGGCCGGGCTTTAGGGTCTTGTGGGTCGGGCTGGAGCGTGGCGGGTGTGCCGGCAGCGCCCTGGCTGAGAAACGCGAGCGGGTCGCGGGAGAGCAGGAAAGCGAAATCGGTCGGCACCGAGGGGAAAGTCAGGTTGGGCACTTGCTCGGCGATCCACTCGCTGGTCAGCGGTGAGGGGGCGTCGATCTGGAGGTGCTTGCCGGGGAGCCTGGGGCTTTTATATAAGAGGGTCTTGCCGTCGACGACGAGGAACTGGTCGGGCACGTCCAGCAGCAGGCGGTTGCCGGGGCGATCCACAGCGAAGAAGAGGTCGCCCTCCTGGGTCGAAGACCATCGCCCTTGGGTCTGACGGATCGCTACATGCACGGTGGCGTCGTACTGCTGGATGTCCTGGTAGGCCTTGACGACCTGGTCGATTAGTTGCTCGCCCGGCGGTTCGGCGGTGGCGGCTTGCCAACCCAGCGATAGAAATACGAGCCCAAGAACCGACATCCACGCCGCTGATCGTTGAGATTTCATAAGTAGTACTCCTACAGGATAAAAGACCTGTATTGCCCAGACTATTCCACTTACCGCAATCACACAATCCTG
>JAJDCT010000156.1 GCA_029260695.1 Phycisphaeraceae bacterium | reverse complement strand
TTGGTCTTGGTCTGACCCTCGAACTGGGGCTCGGCGACTTTGACGGAAACGATAGCGGCGAGGCCTTCACGGAGGTCGTCACCGCTGGGGGGTGCGTCGTTCTTGAGGATGTTGCTGTTGCGGGCGTAGGTGTTGAGGCTGCGCGTCAGCGCGGTTTTGAATGCCGAGAGGTGAGTGCCGCCCTCAATGGTGTTGATGTTGTTGGCGAACGAGAGCAGGGTCTCGTTGTAGGAATCGTTGTACTGGATCGCGATTTCGCAGACCAGGCTCTGCTCGGGGTCTTCGGTCTTGAAGTAGATCGGCGGGTCGAGGATGACGTTCTTGCCCTCGTTCAGCGAGATCACGAAAGAAGCGATGCCGTCGGGGAAGCAGTAGTCGCGTTTCTTCTCGGTGCGTTCGTCGCTGATGGAGATCTTGAACCCGGGGTTGAGGTACGCCAACTCCTTGAGCCGACCGGCCAGTGTCTCAAAACGGAAGTCACACTCAGGGAACATCTGCGGGTCTGGCTTGAAGGTGATCTTCGTGCCGGTCTTGCTGCGTTCGCCGATGACGTGGATCTCTTCGGAGACGACGCCGCGCTCGAAGCTCATAGCGTGGAGCTTGCCGTCACGGGCGACCTCGACTTCGAGGTATTCGCTGAGCGCGTTGACGACGCTGGCGCCCACGCCGTGCAGCCCGCCGGAGACTTTGTACGAATCGTGGTCGAACTTGCCGCCGGCGTGCAGGACGGTCATGACGATCTCGACGGTCGGTCGGCCGTTGAGCTTGGGGTTGCTGTGCTGGTAGGGCCCGACGGGGATGCCCGAGCCGTCGTCCATGATGCTGACCGAGCCGTCGGCGTTGATCTTGACCTCCATGTGCTCGCACCGGCCGGCCATGTGCTCGTCGATGGCGTTGTCGACGATCTCGTAGACCAGGTGGTGCAGACCGCGGGCGGTGGTGTCGCCGATATACATCCCCGGACGCTTGCGGACGGCATCAAGGCCCTCGAGGACCTTGATATTCTGCTCGGAATATTCGCCCTGAGGCTTGGGAGCAGCCGGGGCGCTCGTCGACGAGGAGGAGGCGTTGACGGTCGATTGTTCATCCATGATCTGCTGCCTTTATATTCCGCCCGGGGAGAGGCCTGAAATGCCGATTTTCCCCTTGAAAATAAGGTGTTTTTAGCCGACATGATGATACCAGAATCCGGGCCCTGCCACCAGTGCCAAACCCGGGGAAACGGGCGTGGATCGGTGGTTGAAAACTGGCTGAAAACCGGGGCGTGACGGGGGGTTTCGGGGTGCGAAAACGGCCAGCACAGACGGTGGGTCAGGGGCCATCCGGGCTGTGGTCGGGCTGGGGATCGGTGGGCGTAGGCTCGGCCGGGGCGGGGTCCGTAGGCGCGAGCTCGGCCGGGTCGGGCTCGACATCCTCGGCGGACTGGGGGTCTGATTCAATGGCCGGTTCCTCGGCTTCTGGATCGCCTGGGGGCAGGTCTGAGACCGGTACCGGGGTCTTGGCGCGTACCGCCCTGATCTTCTCACGCAGACGTTCGGACAGGCTCGCCAACTCCGGGTCCTGCTTGAGGTCTTCCGGCGTGACGCCGCGGAGTTGGGCACCGGCCTGGGACCAGGCACGCAACGACTCGGCCTCGCGTCCAAGCCGGTAGAGGGTGTCACCCAGGTGGTCGTTGATGATCGCCAGGGTTGAGGTATCGGCATTCCCCCTCCCGCTGGATCGCACGCGAACAATCGCAGCCTCCCGGGCTTTACGCAGCCAGACCTCGGCGTCTTCGAACTGCTGTAGCTTGTAGTAAGCCCAGCCCAGCGAGTCCATGTAGGCCTCACTGGTCGGGTCGCTGTCAACCGCACGGCGGATCATGTCAAGCGCCTGCGCGGGGTTTTCGTTGCGCATCAGCATGGCGTAGCCCAGGCCGTTGTTCGTCGGGCCGTGGTCTGGGAACTTGACCAAGAGGTCACTCATGACCTGCTCGCCACGACCACGATCACCCCGGGCAATGATGGTCACCGACAGGAGGTACGTTAGCTCCGCCTCGTGCTCAGGGAAACGCTCTACGGCCTGGATGATCCGCTCCTCGGCACGATCGGGCTCACCCATTTCCTCCAGCGAGGACGCCAGCAGGTTGATCAGCACAACAGGGCGCTGCACGTCCTTCTCGGCCAGAGCGGCTTCCAGGACGTCGACCGCCTGTTGGTACTTGCCCCACTTTCGATAAAGAAACCCGAGCTGACCGGCGCGGGCTGGGCCATCGGGTTCCAGCAGAATGACGCGTTCCTGGACCTCGAACAGCCGTTCCTGATCCCCGGCATTGTTGTAAAAACGCAGGGCCAGCCTCAGCAGGTTCAGGTCATCGGGCTTAGCTTGCAGCCGTGCTTCCAACAGGGTGATCGCTTCACCGGTACGGCCGGCGGCGTGGTAGGTATCGAGCAACTGGTTAAGGGCCCGGCCGTCCAGTGGGTTCTCTGCGAGCAGGCCCTCAAGGATCGATGCGGCGCGGTCGTAGTTGCGGCTGGCATCGTAGAGCTGCGCCTGGACAAGCCTGCCGGTGCGGCTGTTGGGGATCGTGCCCAGCAGCCGTTTGACCAGGATCCGCCACTTGGCGGTCTGGTCTTTGATCGGTGACGCCCTGCCGGAGGTCGGGTCGTAGAGCTCCAGCAGCGCTTCATACAGCGGCTCGGACTTGGGCTTGGAGTTGAGCGCATCCAAGAGTGTCTGCTCGGCATCTTGGGCCCGGCCGAGTGACAACTCCAGATTGGCTTTGCTGATAACAAGCCGGGCGTCCCCCCCGGTGTCGTTGATCACACGGTCGATCAACTCAACCGCTTCCTGGACTCTGTCGGTCTTGGCAAGCACACGCGAACGCAGGAGGATGACGCTGGTCTCATTGGACTGGGCTAATGGCTCCAATACGTCAGCGGCGGCGTCGTACCGGTCCTGCACGATCAGGGCTTTGGCTAACTCAACACGGGCAACCGCAAGGTCGGGCGAGCGAGCGACGGCCAACTCGAACTGGGTCTGCGCCTCTTCAAATTGATTGAGTACCGCCAGGCAGAGCCCGCGCAAGACGATACGCATCGTCGCGTCTGGGCCGTCCTTATCGGCGCTACCGATGATATCCAGCATCGCCTGGGGGTCTTGTGTGTGATGGACCAGGGACGTGCCGTATTCGTCGGCCAGGCCAGGCGCCTTTGACATCAGCCCCGTGGTCAGGTCGATGGTCTGGGTCAGTGATTTGCTGTCGTGCGGGGCCTGGTCATGGGGCAGGAGGTAGTTGCGCAGCAAGGCGTGGAAGACGCGCCGATCCCCGGGGGCCTGCTTGAGATGCTCGGCCAGAAACGAGCTTGCTTCTGCTGTAGGCAGGACGTCGGCGGTGGCGATCGCCAGCTCTTCGGTCATGCCCTGGCTTTGGTAAACCGACCGCAGCGCCTGGGCGACCCCGGAGGCGGGTACGCCCTGATTGACGATGTAGCGGACCATGGCCAGGGACTGCGCGTCGCCGTGCTGGCGTTGTACCTGCTCGATCACAAGACGCTTGGCGAGGTCGTGATCGCTAAGCCGAAGCGCGGCATAGACCCTGCGTTTATCGAGCTTCACCGGGTCGGGGACGCCGGCCTCCAAGGCAAAACGATACGCGTCCAGCGCGGGCGCCGGCTTGTCGAGCTTCATGTACAGGTCACCGAGCAGCTGCCGGGTGACGCCGACCTGACGTCTAAGCAGTGCCTGGTCACGGGCGAACGCTGAGCCGTGGATGGGCCTGGAAGTCAGCTCGAAGTACCGGTCGAACTGCTCGATGGCGGCTTGGGCGTGGCCCATGCTGCGGAGTGTGTTGCCCAGGAAGTGGTAGGCCACTTCGGTCAGGGCCGGGTCGGCAGCGTCGCTTTGCAGCACTTCATGAAAGAGCACGGCGGCTTCTGCGTGGTCGCCTTTCTCAATCGCGAATCGGCCCAGGATAAAGATGCTGCGTGCGTCACCTGGCGCGAGGTCGACGGCCCGTCGGAAATACTGCGCACCCTTGATACGGTTACCGGATCGTGTGTAGATCTCCCCGAGCAGTCGAAGGAGCGTCGGCTCGTTGGGCGAGAGCCTCAGAGCCGACTCCAGATGTTTCTTGGCACGGGTGCTGTCACCCTCGCGCCACGCAAGTCGGCCATCAATGTAAGCCTTCTGCGCCGCCAGCGGTGGCTCGGCCTGGGTGTCCAGCGAGTCGGTGGCTTGCCCGGAGGCATCCAGGTACTGCGGCTTGGGGAGGTTCGCCAAAACTTCGGCGGCGGAGAGTTGGGCTTTCTTGAGGTCTTCACCTTTTAATGGCGAAAGCTGATCCTCAGAAACCCCCGGAGGCAATCCGACATCGTACCGCAGGGCAACCCGGCCAAAACGCCGAGTCTTACCGCGTTCACCGGCACCGTTGCCCGACTGACACCCCGTGACCAAAAACAGGCAGAGGGCTGCAAAGAGGATGATACGTCGTGCTGTCATGCGGGGCGGTCCTGTCCAAGCGCGGGCGGGCGTCAGGGGATGACCTTGTTCAGGGGGTAGCTGAAGATCGCGGTCGCGCCGGCACGCTTAAGCGCCGGGGACAAGTCACGCTCGACCCGCTCCTCCAGCACGACCTCGACCGCGACCCACTGCTCATCCGCCAGGGCGTTGACGGTCGGGGATTGCTCGGCCGGGAGGAGCTTGAGGATCGCATCCAGCGAGGCACGCGGCACGTTCATCTTCAGCCCGACCTTGGATTTCGCATCAATTGCGGCTAGAAGAAGCAGCGCCAGGTCCTCGATCTTGGCCCGCTTCTTGGGGTCTGCCCACGCCTGCTTGTTGGCGATAAGTCTTGTGGTCGAGGTCAGCAGCGTGTCGATGACACGGAGCTTGTTGGCACGCAGTGACGAGCCGGTCTCGGTGATGTCAACGATGGCGTCGACCAGACGGGCTTTGACCTCGGTCGCGCCCCAACTGAACTCGACCTTTTTAACATCGATCCCGCGGTCCTTGAAGTACCGTTGAGTCGTGCCGAGCAATTCGGTGGCGATGATGCCGCCGGCAAGGTCCTCGGGCTTGTGATAATCAGATTCTTCCGGGACCGCCAGCACCCAGGTCGCCGGATTGCTCGTGGCTCGAGAATACCGCAGCTCGCAGACCTCGTGCACATCCGAGTCGTTCTCGACAACCCAGTCGTGACCTGTGATCCCAAGATCGATCACGCCGTCCTCGACGTACCGGCTTATCTCCTGGGCGCGGAACATAACGGCGGCGAGTTCGGGATCATCGATGCGTGGGAAGTAGGAGCGGCTTGGGATGGTGATGTCGTACCCGGCCCGATCGAACAGATCAACGGTCGCGTCCTGGAGGCTGCCCTTGGGTATCCCGATGCGTAACAGCGCATCCTGTAGTTTCGTATTCATCAGTAGATCACTTCTTCTTCGTGCGTGAGGCGGGCTTCTTAGTGGTTTTCTTCGTAGTCTTCTTAGTTGTCTTTTTGGTGGTTTTAGCGGCCGGCTTGGGTGCGGCGGCGGGTTTCTTGGCGGGCGCCGTTTTCTTCGACGATTTTTTCTTGGCAGGCTCGCGCTTCTGGTCTTCACGGGTTGTCTCGACGGCGACAAGCTGTGGCTCGATGGCTTCGAGCACCGAGGCGGGCGTCTTGCAGCCGTCGGACCAGGCCTGCAGAAGCAGGTGTGCCTCGACCGACGGATCGCCTGCTTTGAACTGCCTAAGCAGCAGCGCCTCGACCTGCGCGGGAGCGAGCCCCTCGTCGATCGCGTCTTCACGAGCCAAGAGGGCGGCGAGCTTGTCGTCGACGGGGATCGCGTGCCCGCCGAAACACAAGAGCATCACAGACGCGGCGGCGTAAGGCGTGATGCCGGTCAGCGTGTCCAGGTAGTGCCGTTGCTCTTTCTTGGTCAGCGAGGCGGCCTTTACCATCTTGTGGTCGTGCTCGCGGAGGTAGACTTCGTTCAGCGATTCGCGCATCCGCTCAATCCGCCAGTGCACCCGGGGGTAGTTCTCCCCGATCACATCCACGATCTCTTGCGTGAGGCTGACGCGCAGCTCGTTGTTGTCGACCATCTGCTCCATCAGGGCGTCGTAGGCCAGCTCGGCCTTGCGCCGCGAGGCGTCGGACTGGAGGAAGGCCATAATTAACTGAGTGGTCGGCTCGTAGCCGGGGGCTTCGAGGTTCTTGTGCTTGGCCTTGAGCCGGCGCATCAGGGCGTTAAGTTTTTTGATCTGTGCGGGTTCGTGCTTCACTTAGATCGGTCCTCTGAGGCTGTGGGGTCTTGGTTCTGGGTGTCGTGTTCTGTGGGGTCGTTGGCGTGGCCGGGCATGTCGGCTTCTGTGACGTCCGGGCCGGCCTGCTCAAGCGGGGGGGTCTTCTCACTACCTCGATTGATCGCTTCCATCACGGCGGCCTGCTTCTTGAGCGACTCGTCTAAGGCGAATCTGATCCGGGGCACGGTCCGGGTCGCCATCTTCTTGAGAACCAGCGAACGGATGTGCCCGGTCGCGTGGCGTAGGCCGTGGATGTTTTTGCTCTGTTTCTCTTCGGGCATGATGGAGACGAAGATGGTCGCGTTGGCCATGTCAGACGAGATCTTCACACGGGTGATACTCACGAAAGCATCGACACGCGGGTCCGCCAGATCCCTCTGGAGGACCTCGGCGATCGCTTTCTTCAGCGTTGCCTCGACTTGTGCGATACGGTGACTCATAGGATTGGCGGTCTACGATTTGGATAGAAGGTATGTGACGCGGGACACAACAGAAGTATCTAACAGGCGTGCCCACCACTTATTTCATCAATCAGGCTTCATGTTTCCGTTTAATCTTTTCCCTGGCCGGTGAGTATCTCGACGCGGTGGTTAGCTAAAACATACCCGTGTCCGGTGCGGAGCTTATTCAGTATCCCATCCAAGACACCCTGGCAGTGAGGCACGGCGGTACTCACAATCGCCATCCCCAGCGTCGCGGTCCTGTGGATATCCTGTGTATCCACCTCGGCGACCGACACCTGATGTTCGCGGTGCAGGCGGTCTTTGAGGCTGGCAACCACACGGCGTTTGTCCTTCAACGAATCCGCGCCTTCGATCCGCAACTCGACCTGGAGGATCCCGATGACCATGGCAGTGGTGGTTGGCGGTTAGTGGTTGGCTCACGGTCTTGCAACCGGGCTGACGAGCACCGCTCGTAGTGATTGGTCACTTCTAACCACCAATCACCTTCTACTCCAGCTTCCTCTTGACCTGTTTGACGTTGTAACAAACGATCGTGTCACCGGGCTTGAGGTCGTCGAAGCCCTTGAGGCGGATGCCGCACTCTGTGCCGGCCCTGACCTCCTTGGCGTCGTCCTTCACACGGCGGAGGCTATCGACATCACGGTTGTCGGTCACGACGATCCCGTCACGCTGCAGCCGGGCCTTGCCGGACTTCTGGAACGTACCCTCGGTCACGATGCAACCGGCGATCATCCCAAGCTTGCCGATCTTAAAGACCTGCTTGACCTCGGCCTGCCCCAAGACTTCTTCCTGTGTCTCGGGTGCGAGCATGCCTTCCAACGCCTGGGTCACGTGATCGGTGACGTCGTAGATGACCCGGTACAGGCGGAT
>JAJDCT010000155.1 GCA_029260695.1 Phycisphaeraceae bacterium | reverse complement strand
CCGGTGCTGTCTGTGATATCGATCTTGCCTTTGACGAATCCGATCGAACTGAGGCTCGTGCCCTCGGCGAGGTACTGGTACTGGAGGCTGCCGGACTCGACTTCGTCGACGCCGGTAAACGTGCCGGCGATGTTGAGGTTAGCTGCGGTAGTGGCATCGGTGTCCGTGACGATAATGTCGCCAATCCCACCGGAGGTGTCTGTGAGCGTAATACCATTACCCGCACGATTGAGCGAGGCGGTAATACCCGCCCCGGCAACGGTGCTGGCGGCGTTGATGGTGTCCAGTATGTCGCTGACGCTCTTGGCTGTGGAAAGGTCCGAACTGAAGCTGATACCAGCGCGGTCCTGTATCGAAATAGTCCCGGCCCCCGGTGTGGTTGCAGGGGGGACGGTGTCGACTCCAACGACTTCGCTTACAGGGGCGTTTATCAGAAGACCTAAATCAGCAATAGCAGTTGCGCCAAACCCTGCCGCATTTTCGATAACGATGAGGTTGCCTGCCCCTCCCGTGTTATCAGTGATCTTTAAGGCGTTGTTCTGAATGCCCAGGGACAAGTCGCCATTTGAGTCTGCACTAATCTTAGCAATCAAGTCGCTAACGGTTACCGAAGAATCAAGGTCAAAAGAATGAAACACACCATCGCGCGCAGTCACGCCCAGTTCACGAAGCGTGTCCCCGGTGGTATTGAGCCCCGTACCGCCAAAAAGGTCGGCTATCAGCGTCGTGGTCTGCAGGACACGGACATTACCGATGCCTGTCCCGCCATTGAGTTTATTCAGCAACTTCGAGTTGATCCCGGCGATGATACGGTCGCCGTCGATCTGACTATCACCATCATCGTCAGCACCTGACAGGCCCAAGTCTGACGCGGCGGTGCTTGCGCCGTTAGCGACAACTTTAAAGGTTGCCCCCCCGCCGGCCGTATCCGCGAGCGTCAGGCTCACTCCATCGGCCGCAATCGAGGCGGTGACACCGGCACCCGCAGCTGTACTGGCGGCATTGATCGTGTCGATGACCTCGCCAAGTGTGGTTTCACTAAGGAGATTCACATCGAAGCTGGTGCCCGCCCCATCGGTGATCGAAAACTCACCCGTGCCGGAGTCGCGGATGTCGATACCCAGCCCGTCGTTGATCGCGGCGAGGGAGGTGTCGGCCCCGAGGGAGTTGATTGTCGTGCCTGTGATCTCACCGGTGGCACTGTTGCCGACGATGCCCAGCCCGGTCGCGGTGTCGGTGATCCCCACGTTGGTGATTACGAGGTTGCCACTGCCTAGCCCTGTGTTGTCGGTGATGGTCAGGCCGTCGCCGGTGACGGTGGCGCGGACGCTGACGTTGGTCGCGCTGTTGATAGCATCCAATGCGTCGTCGACGCTCACCGCCCGGGACAGGTCGATTAAACCCACCGCTCCGGAACGGTCGGTGACACGGATCAGCCCCCGGTTCGCCCCGGCCCCGCCGTTGAGGTCGCTAAGCAGGGCCTTGGAATCCAGACGTGATCTACCATTTTCAAACGTGAGTGTCCCGGACCCCACCGCGGTGGTGTTGATGTCCTTGAACCCCTTGGTCAGGACCTGCTGGCTGGAGACCAGGCGATCGACGGTGAAGCCGTAGTTCCCCGGGACGGCCCCGGCCCCGCTGTCGACGGTGAGGACCGATTCGTTGGAGGTGGTGCCGAGCGTCGCATCGAAGGTCGTGCCGCCGGTGAGGCTATCGACATTGAATTTCAGGCCCAGGAGCTTGGCGTTGACGTCCTGGAAGGCGGTCTGCTGCGCGGTGAGGACGGCATTACGCTGCTCGACCAGCAGCCTGGGGCGCTCCTCAAGAGCGATGAGTTGGTCGATCAGGCCAGCGATATCGATGCCGCTGATCAGGCCGGTGCCTGTTGTGATTGTTCCCATGGGGGCGTGCCTCGCTGGAGGCGGCTCAACAACCGCCCCACCTTGAGGTTATCGACCCTAAAGGGGGCCTGACTTGAACGGGATTGATATCGCAAGCGGATGTCCAGCCCCCGTCCGAGTCGGTTGCATCTGTTTACAAAATCTGTGGTTAGAAATGCACAGAAAGTGAATTACGCCCCTTGCCTCGCTGTCGCCCCGACGATGACGTAACGGGACCAAACGCGACGCGCCTGCGATTTTCCTCAACCCTCAACCGCACCCCGGCCAGGCAGGCCGGTTTACTTACCCAGCTCTTCCTCGCAAACTTCGTCGAGATGGATCAGATCGTCGAACTTGCGTGAGTGGTTGTAGTCGATGTTGTAGTAGGTAGCCAACTCGTACATCTTGTCTTGGAAGTATCCCGGCGATCGGCGGTCTCCGTTTTCGTCGGCGTACCAGTCGGCCAGGCCCTCGCATCGCTTCTTGATGGCCTTACGCATCGGCTTACGCATACCCCTCTCGTAGTGGCTTGGGTTCAGGGCTTCGTCGTAGTGATCGGAAATGAACCATGAAAAGAAATCGGGTTCGCCCTTAACGTGGTCGTTGAGCTTCCAATAGTCCCCGGTACGGACGACGATGGCAGGCCGGACTTGGCCCTTGAGCCGAACGGGTTCGGTGAGGTTGCGATAGAACAGGCAACCGACGTAGTTGGAAGTCATGTCGGCGTTAGAATAAGCCCCCGCGGTGGCATACCCCAGGACCGAAGACTCCGACATAATCCCGGTATCAAAAGCGTGTGCCGCCCCAAACATTGCTTTGCGTTCGCTCAGGCCTTTCTTCTCGCGCAGACGGGTGTAGACCTTGAAGTAGTGGTACCCCATATCCACAAAGTGGCCGATCTTATCCGTGCCCAGATAGGTGCCGTTGGCCTTGACGCTCGATGCACGCCACAGCCGGAACACCGAGCGTGGGTCTAAGGGGAAATGAACCTTCGCGTAGACGCAGTCAAAATCGGACGGGTGATACGCCACGATTTTGCCTGGATACTTTTCGGTCACTTCCCGGCTGTGCAGGGCCCTCTCCAGCCCTTCGATCAGAGTCACCGCGTCGGGGATGGACTTACGCACATAATGCGCCACTGCTTTTCCGGAATACAGGTACCCTAAAGTCTGCCCGCTGGTGCTGGTGTCGTAGGTCCTCAGCGCCCCGGACCCGTACCGGCGTTCGCTGGGGTCAAACTGGCTGCCATCGCCGCCCAAGGCGACGTCGATCCGCCGATTCGCCCGCCGAACCCCTTCCTCGATCGCAGCGATGAAGTAGTCGTTGAAATAGTCCCCCATGTCCACCATCTCCTCACCCACGGGGATGGTGTATTGGTCGGTTTCATGTGCCAAACCCGGTCTCGCAAAGGCCAAACTCAGCACACCACAGACCAGCCACTTTCGCCAGAATGCACTGGGGATTCTATTCGTAAGCATATATTTACCCTTGATCTACAATAATCTGAGATGAGCCCACCCCAGCACCGAATCGCCCGGACCGACCCGGACACCACATATACCACGAGCACGTCTTAAGCATGATCGGTCACGCTACACCCCGACGCAAGTGCAGATTTTGAGGTTTTTCCCAGCCCGGTGCCACTTCCTGACACCGAGACCGCCCACTAGCGCTTCAAGAGTCGACAACAATCACAGGCATGAGCCCCACTGGCGAGCACATCCGCTCCTGCAGGCGAGGGCTCAAAGGGCTGAGAGACACGAGCAATGCGGGACATGTCAGATATGTTTCAAGACCTTGGATCCCCAATGTACGGTGCCATGGCGCACACAGCGGACGTCCTGATGCGTGTGATCGACGCTGACGCGTCCGTTGCCATGATCCTGGACGGACCAAACCAAATCGAAGTTGTACACATCGGCTCGCGAGGTATTGATCTCACGTCAGGCCAATACGGACAACTACGTACATGGCCCACCGATCCCAGATCCGACCTTTGGCGCTTCATGAAAACCACCGGGCAATGCAACGCCTGCCTGCTTGACCCGGGCATGCCTGCAGAATCCGAGAGGTGCCAAGAGATCGTGCGGGTCTGGCGGGCGGTGGGGACGCGCATACACCCCGTTTGCATGAGCATCACCCTATCATCTCAACCCCAATGCCATGCGCTGTTCGTACGCCGCCGTGAACGATCACTATTTGTTCAATCAGACCTTGATCGCACTAAACGCTTTGCGCCTCAAGTCGGCAGAGCGATTCAATTGGGCCATCGAAATGAGCTGCAACTCCTGGGGCGGACGCCGTCCACGTCCGACCCCGTCGTCACCATCATGCCGGTCCGGGACTTGCTGGATCGGCTTAGCACCACCGAAAACCGCGTGTTGCACCGGCTCCAACTCCTTGAGACGGAACGGCAGATCGCAGACGCACTGAGCAGATCACCGAACACGATCCACGCCCACGTCAAGAGCATCTACCGAAAGCTGATGGTCAACAACAGAAAGCAGCTAATCGATTTATTACAACATCAAAACCCCCGCCTCCAAAACCCCTCATCCCATACGCAAAACCTTGTCGCATGACTCAACGAGCTAAGACGTGAATCGCCGCCGAGACAAGATCCTTGATTAAGCGCGAGGGGCCTGTCCGCCGGGTCTTGAGGCCACCTCGGGAAGGCTGCGTCCTCTACACCTGCCCCAAACAGGTGGTCACACCCGGCGTTTGGGCTGCATGTAAAGCAGCAATACAATGAAGAGCTTCTACTGAGGTCCTTTGATAAAAAACTAGGGTCTTAGGAAGCCTACGAGCCTAAATCGGGTCATATCTCAGCAGTTTGAGCACCGCCTGATAGACATTACCACGACGATGATTGAAGCGAAACTCGGTCTCCTTGAGGTGAAGATAGAACGTGTGCTTGGGCACGCC
>JAJDCT010000154.1 GCA_029260695.1 Phycisphaeraceae bacterium | reverse complement strand
CACCACTACGAGCAGGCCCGCAGCATCGAGCCGGGCAAAGGCGAGCACGCGGTGTACCTGGCAAACCTGCAGGTCAAGCTAAACGAAGACGACCAGGCCCAGGCAACCCTGCTCACAGCCATCCGACGTGACTCACAACTGCACAGCGCCTACGCCCTGCTATCCGATATCCACGCAAAAAAGAACAAGCTCCAACTCGCACTGGATCAGATTCAGCGTGCGATCCAGACCGTGCCGGCTAACAACCCAAACCGCCGGACGGTCTACGTGCTAAAGCGGGCGTCGCTTCTGCGCAGAGACAATCAGCCGGCCGAGTCACTGGCTACGCTTAACGCGCTCCCCGCGGAGTCACGCCTGCAGCCCAATGTATTGAACGACACCGCGACGAGTTGGGCGATGCTCGGGAAACCCCGGATGGCAGCCGAACTTTACGAAGAGGTTTTACGCGTCGACCCCAGCAGCGATCTGGCAGCCGCCGAAGCGGCGCGCTGGCGGATCAAGGCCGGCGACTTCGACGCGGCAAGACAAAACCTGCAGGCACTACGCCGAATTAACCCCAGGTACGACGCGTTGATTGAGCTGGAGCAGAAGCTACGCGAACCCGAACCGGGCCCCGTCGAATAGTACCCACCCAGTTGATCCACACGGCGGCAGAATCGGCCCCATGTGGGATGGTGTTGTAGATGAGCGTGCGAGGTTTAAAAATGGATACGGCCGGAACTACTTGCGGGGTGGGTCCGAGCCGATCTTACGGATGATATTGGTCGTGCTTTTGCCCTTGACCATCGGGACCCGGGCGATCTTACCGCCGTACGACTCGACTATCTCGTGCCCGACAACCTGGTCGTGTGCGTACTCGTCGCCCTTAACCAGCACGTCCGGCTTGAGCTTCCGCAGCAGCGTCTTGGGCGTGTCCTGACCGAAGACAACGACGTAGTCGACACTCTCCAGAGCGCTTAAGACCATCACGCGGTCGGCCTCGTGATTCACAGGCCGATCTTTGCCCTTGAGCTTTCGGATCGACTTGTCGCTGTTGAGCGCAACCACCAGAAGGTCACCGCAACCCGCCGCCGCGCGGAGGTAGCTGACGTGCCCGGCGTGGAGGATGTCGAAACAGCCATTGGTAAACGCGACGGTCTTGCCCTGTCGTTTGTGTGCCGCCAACTCGGGGACCAGTTCGTCAAGCGTCCTCAGTTTGCCCAGTGACTTGTGGTTGCTAGAAAGCACTTCAAGCAAAACCTCGTCGAGGTCGATCGGGACCACCCCGGACCGCTCGACCTCCAGCCCGGCGGCTACATTGGCTAACTCGATGGCCCGATCCCAACCGGTGTCATTCGCCAACGCGCTGGCCAGCATCGCCAGCACCGTGTCACCGGCGCCGGTGACATCGTAGACCTCGCGTGCCCTCGTCGGAACGAACCGGGGCTTAGCGCCTTTGCGCATCAATAGCAGCCCCTGCCTATCCAGCGTCAGCACGAGCGTGTCGAGTTTTAGATCGCGGATCAGCTTCCTTCCAAGGCCCAGGAGCGCAGCCTCGTCCGCATCTGCAGCATCTCGGCCGGTGGCGAGCGCCGCCTCGTAACGGTTGGGTGTGATGCAGGTCGCGCCTCGGTACTTGCTGTAATCTTCAATCGCCGCGGGATCGACCAGCACCGGCACGCCCATCCGCTTGGCGAGTTTGATCAACCCCTGACACACCGCTTCGGTCAGCACGCCCTTGCCGTAGTCTTCCAGGCACAGCACGTCGGACTTCTTGAGTTTGCGTTCGGCCAGCTTAAGCAGACGGTCGGTGACGGCCTTGGGGATCTCTGACCGGCTCTCCTCGTCGACGCGGAACATCTTCTGGGGGTGGCGGTGCTGCGCCAGGCCGATGAAGTTGTGCTTCACCGTGGTCGGCCGATCTGGCGTGGCCAATAGCCCTGACGCGTCGCAGCCCCCCTGTTGCAGTGAGTTGCGCAGGGCATCGGCCATATCGTCTTTGCCGACGACACCCAGGCAATCGACTTCGCAGCGCAGCGCACGCAGCGCCAGCGCGACGTTCGCAGCGCCACCGGGCTTGAGTTCCTCGCGCTGCGCAGCGAGGACGGGGACCGGGGCATCGGGGCTCAGCCGTTCGGCGTGTCCATAGACATACCGGTCGGCCATGAAGTCGCCGACGACGGTGATGCGCTTGGGGCGCCAGTTATCCAGTAGATGAATGAGGTCTTTGCCGGGCAAGGATCAATTCTCGCGGTCCTGTGAGCGCCGGTTGTTGGTACGCTCAAAGAACAGGCCAGCGATAAAACCCACCACGGTCGCCAAGAGGAGCACCCCAATCATCACGCCGCCGGGGGTGTGTGCCAGGGTGGTTGCCACATCGAACGAAAAAGTCATGGCAGATCCTTTCAAACAAAGAAGGTCAGGGCCCACATTGTACCCCGTCAGGCCTGAAAGGTCATTTTGTCGGTTTCACAGCCTGCTCAAGCAGACGATCCAACTCGCCCCCGCCGTCGAGGAACTCGATCCCGAGGATCGGCCGGAGGATGCGGATGTCTGCCCCGGTGTCTTTGTCTCGGGGCATACGCTCCATCTCATTGAGCAGCGGCTCCCACTTGACCCAGTCTTTCTCGGTGATAACCACCGCCGAAGCGCGCATCCATTTCGCGCCGTCGAGCACAGCCACGACATCGGGCAGGGTATACCGGTGATGGTCATCGAAGTGGTAGCACTCGACCACCTCTTTTGCAGCGGACCGGGACATGGCCCAGAAGGCCTTGGGGTTTCCGATCGCCGAGGCGCTCGCCACTTTGATATTGCGCAGGTGGTCTGCCGGCAGCACAGCATCGTTCTCACGGAACCCGACCCAACGCTCGGCGGTGTGTGCGATCGGTGGCTCGCCAAAGAGTCGGGTGATCCGGCTATCCAGTTCCCTTAAAACCTTTTCGTCCACCATGCCGCAGCGCGTGACGATCACCGCGTCGGCGCGGCGTAGGTTCTTGACCGATTCACGCAACAGGCCACGGGGCAGCAGGTGACCAAAACCAAACGGCCGGGTGGCATCAATCAGCACGAGGTCCAGATCGCGGTGGGCCTGCCGGTGTTGGAACCCGTCATCTAATAGAAACACATCGGTTGCGGGGTGTTTTTCTATCACCCGCCTCGCCGCGGCCGCACGGTTGGGGTCCGGTTCCACGGGGGCGGATGAACCCAGTTCACCCGCCAGCATCATCGCTTCATCACTGCCCCCCGGATTGCCCTCCGGATGGTCCCCCGACCCGCCTTGGGCTCGGTAGCCCCGCAGCAGCACCGCCGGGCGCGAACCCTGTTCAATCAGCCTTTTAGCGAGTTCGATGACCATCGGCGTCTTGCCCGTCCCGCCGGTCGTGAGGTTGCCGACGCTGATCGTCGGGCGGGGCAGCCGGACCGGTTTTCGCACGCCCAGATCAAACATCTTGTTCCGGATCGATACCACAAGGCCGTAACCCGGCTTCATCAGCGACAGCCCTATCCGTGCCAGTCGGCTTGAAAAACACTTGTTCTGTCCCCCCATGACCTCGAATAGCCGGCCTTGTTGGGTGCCGAATTTAGGACGGGCGGTGGGCTCTGGATGAACACCGAGTTGGGCTAGAGCACCTTTGAGTTTCTTCATCGGCAGCCCCACCACGGTTGTCGGATCGCCCATGACTTCAATGGGCCACCCGTCGCGCTGCCGGTCAAAGAGGTTGTACCCCCCGGCCTTGCCGCGCCACTGATCGGTGTTCAGGTAGGCCTCTAGCTGCTCATCGGAAACCGGCCCGAACTTCACCTCGGCCTGGTCGGCAAACGACACCTGCTTACGCCCCGATGTGACCAGGGACACCCCTGTGACGACCCGATGAGTCGCGTTCATAAAACCCCTGATCATGTCGCCAGCGTTGTCCCGGTCCGTCGGCTGGCCGATCAAATCCCCCTGGGCTCCTACGCAAATCGTGTCTGCAGCAAGGATCACGGCGTTGGGCGGCGTTTGGGCTATCAGGCTGTCCGCCTTCTGACCGGCCAACTGGACCGCGAGTTCCTCGGCTGTCCGGCCCCCGCCTTCTGGCTGGGGGGGGTCATCAAAGAGCGGCTTAGCGGTGACGGGGCGGTATCCAGCCGACCGCAGAAGCTGGGCGCGTCTGGGGGATTGGCTGGCAAGGATCAGGTCTGGCCGGTCAGGCATGGCGACAGTGTAATGGGGGACGAACAAACGAACACCAGGGCTCGGTCATTGACTCAACCCCGGATGTCTGCCCTCCGGCCTGACCCGCCTCGGTCATATCCTGGATCCCAGACCAAGCCCCCGACCGCTTTATCAGTATTGATATTCAAGGTTTGACTGGATTGGCCCCGATAACTTCATACAGGGTCGGCCTGGCTGGGTCGGCCCATGGTTGCCGCGTAAGAGGCGGCTGGTTGGGTAGGTCGGTCAGCCACTTTCAAGGACGAAAGGGCCCGGGCGTGCGAACGATCGCGATCATCAATCAAAAAGGCGGCTGCGGCAAGACCACTTGCTCGATCAACCTCGCCGCGTCGTTGTCCGCCAAGGGCAAGCGCACACTGTTAGTCGACATGGACCCACAGTCTCACTGCGCGATGGGGCTGGCGGTGCCCGATGCCCAGATCGAAAAATCCGTTGCCGACATGCTCCGTGCCGGGCTCGATGGTTCGCTTGCGATGTCGGAAGTGACCTGGCAGATTGCGCGGAACTTCGACCTGGCGCCTTCTTCGATCACGCTCGCCGGGATGGAAGCGCAGCTTTCGACCGCACCGGACAAGGACCGTCGGCTGGTGCAGGTGCTTTCGACCGTGCAGGACCAGTACGACTTCTGCATCGTGGACTGCCCGCCATCGATCGGGCTACTGACATTCAATGCGCTGCGAGCTTCTGACGAGGTCTTGATCCCGGTGGAGACCGGGTTCTTCTCGATGCAGGGCGCTGTGCGTCAGCAGCAGACGATCCAGATGCTCGCGCGGCGGGCCGGCCATCATGTGCGTTTCAAGGTGCTGGCGACGATGTACGACGTGCGGACCAAGCTGGCACGGGAGATCCTCTCGGAACTCAAGCGCCACTTCGGCGAAGAGCTTCTGCCGATCGTCATCAACTTCAACAGCAAACTCAAAGAGGCGGCGAGCTTCGGCCAGCCGATCACCGAATACGACGCCGCCAGCCGGGGGATGCAGGACTTCGAGCGCCTCACCGAGTGGCTCCTGGCGAACCCGCCGGAACCTGCCACCGCCATGATGCCGCAGTACGAGCCACAGGAGGCCGCCGTGGCGGGCACCGTCAGCAACCCCGCGATGAGCCGGGCCGCCGAGCTGGTCGAGCGAGCCAGGGCGCTATCGAGCCGGACCGCGGAGCTTTCTTCGCGCCTGGCTAGTGACAACGACGCACGGGCCGAGGGCTTCACCTCCCCCGCCCCGCCCAGAGCTGCGACCGATACCCTGGAGCCCGCCCCCGTCGCGCCGCCTGACAGCTACGAGAAAAAACTCGCCGGGCTTTTTGGCGCACGACACACCGCCCAAGGCCTGCTGTTTATCCAGCCCAACGGCAAGGCGGCGAACGTCGCCATCGCCGGGGACTTCAACGGTTGGAACCCCGCCACGACCCCGCTGAAACGCGACGATTCCCTGGGCGTCTGGCAGACCTGCGTCACCGTCCCGCCGGGGCGATACCGCTACCGCCTGGTCGTCGACGGGCAGTGGGTTCAGGACCCTTACAACAGCTACGTCGAGTCCAACCCTTTTGGCGAACTGAACAATATTATCGTGGTGCAGTAGCCCCGGATCGAGGGGGGATGGGTTGCAAGTCAAAAGTCCTATAATGCACGCGATGGTCGGGGTCAGCACACGGGCAGGCGGTATGCTGAGTCTTGATGTCCGGCTTCCGTTTTTTGATCTCAACGGGTTTCGTCATGGATGACACACGCACACAGCAGGCATTGGACCAATTGGCCGACCTCTTTCTGACAGGCCAAGGCCCTGTAGCCGATACACCGCCCCCCCCGGTCGACCCCAAACGCGACGAGTTGGTCGGCCCAGCGCCGATCCGGCTACGACCCAAACTCACCGAAAAACCCAAACACATCCCACCGACCACCCAGGCCCCACCGATCGAAGGCAACGCCCCGCTTCGGCTTCAACCCGAACCGGACGATTCGCCCATTGCTACGATCGGTGATATCGAACCACACGACGACACTCAGTTCCCGTCATCCGACCAGGACGACACAACGCCCCCCGTTGACGAGGCACTCGACCAAGCCCTCGCGATCGAGGCCGTAATCCTCGGGAACCTCCCGGGATTAAGCGGCCCCTGGCTGACCCAATACGCCCAACTCCTGGCGCAGCAGGAAGGCCCGGTCGCCATACTCCATGTCGACGACGACCTTGTAGATCTGGAGCTGGTCGAGCCCACCAACCGAGACGCGCCCAGCCGAGCGGTG
>JAJDCT010000153.1 GCA_029260695.1 Phycisphaeraceae bacterium | reverse complement strand
CCGCCCGCAGCCTCCGCCGGCACCCCTTGTAAATGCCTGGTGATCGTCCCGGCATACAACGAGGCCGGGTCAGTGGCGCAAGTCGTAAACGATCTGCGCCAACACCTCCCCCAAGCAGACGTCTTGGTCGTTGACGACGGCTCGACCGATGGCACGCACACCGCCGTTCCGCAAGGCACACCCGTGCTGCGTCTGCCATTTAACCTCGGGATCGGCGGCGCGATGCAGGCCGGATACCTCTACGCGCAGCTACACGATTACGACGTAGCGATTCAGGTCGACGGCGACGGCCAGCACCCCGCCGACCAGGCCCACAAACTAATCGAGGCCCTCGCACAGACCGACGCCGACTTCATCATCGGGTCGCGCTTCCTGTCAGACGATCCCGGGTACACAACCCCGATCTCTCGTGCCGCCGGGATCCAGGCCATCCGCACCGTGGTCCGGCTGCTGTCGGGGCTGTCGCTGACCGATTGCACATCCGGGTTCCGCGCCGCCAACCGAAAAGTGATCGACGCCTTCGTTAAGTGGTACCCCGACGATTACCCAGAGCCCGAGGTGATCCTGCTGCTGCACCGCGCGGGTTTTATTGTGCGCGAAACACCCGTCACGATGAGGCAACGCGCCACAGGGAAAACCAGCATCCCCTTCATCCTCGGCGTGTTCTATATCATTAAGGTGACTGTAGCGCTCCTGCTGGACCTGGTACGCGAACCCTGGGCCCGGCGTGCCCGTTGAAAATGTCTTGCCCCCCGCAATGAAAGGCGGACCCGATGGACCTGACCCGTAACCTGATCGTGCTTGTCATCGGCGGTTTGATCCTGACCCTGACCGTCCGCAGCCTACGCGCCGGCCGACTCAAGGAACGCTACGCGCTGCTGTTCATGTTCCTGGGGCTCCCTTTCCTTGTCCTCGCCGTGTGGCGCGACGGGATGGGCATCCTCGCGCAGTGGCTCCACGTCGACTACCGCACGCTCACCATCCTGATGGTCACCACGTTCATGGTTATCATGAACCTCAAGATGCTTAGCCTCCTGAGTGTGCAGGAGAAGAAGATCAACGAGTTGGCCCAGCGCTTGGGGGTCCTCTCTTTGCGTGACACGGACGGCGAGGACGAATGACGGACTCGGCCCAACAGCGAGCCAGTGACCGCGATGCCCGCGCCATCGGTTCGATCGTGGCAGGGGTGGCCTTCCAGGCGACGTATGTCATTTCGCAATTCGTCATCCTCGCGGTGTTGATCCGTGAGGTCGGCGAAGAGCGCTTCGGGATGTGGGTCACCATCTTCAGCATGACCATGTGGCTCAGCGTCCTGCCCCTGGGTATGGACCGCACCTTGCTCACGCGGTTGGGTCAGGTCGCGTTCCATCAGCCGGCGATGGCCAGGCGCGTGATCGCCGCCGCGGTCGGCGTCGTGGTACTCAGTAGCGGTGTGGCCGTGGTCCTCATCGGTGTCTTCGGCTGGAGCCTCCCCTGGGCCGATTCGATCCTGAATGTCACCGGCGAGGACGCGGTCCGTGACGCCGTCCCTACTGCGGTCGCGGCCATGCTGGTCACCGCGCTGTCGCTACCCCTGATGCTAAGCGGCTTTGTCTTGCAAGCCTATCAGCGCGGCGCGACACGCCATCTCCTTGGGATTATCTCGCAACTCAGCGGGCTTGGGTTGGTGCTGCTGGGCGTGTGGTTGGACTGGTCACTGCCTTGGCTGGGCGTGATGATCGTGTCGCCGCTGGTGATCGCTGGCGTGTTGCATTGGATCGTGGCATGGCGCCTGATACCGCCACGCTCGGTCCAGGAAAGTGATGAGCCCGGGGAAGCCGGGGGAACCGGGGGTGCGGTGCCGCAGCGTGTGGCCGGGACGATGCTGGCAACGGGCATGGGTTTGTGGCTGGCGGACCTGGCGATGATCCTCCTGGTCAACAGCGGGGCGTTAGTAGTAGCGCAGGTGGACGGCGCTACCGGCGTTGTGCCTTACGGCGCGGTCTACCGCCTGGTCGGCCCGATCTTCGTCTGCTACGTCGTGATCGCTCATTCATACTGGCCGGCATTCGGCGACGCGGCCCGCGCGCATGACCACAAGTGGATCGGCCGAGCGATGCGACACTCCATGATGCTCGTCGTGGGCCTCTGGCTGATCGGTGCCGCCGGCTGCCTGACCGTTGGCGAGCCGTTCATCGTCTGGTGGCTGGGCGAGGAGGCCCGACCGGGGACGCCGCTGATCCTCGCCGCGCTGGCCTTCGCGCTGGCGAACGGCATCTACCACATCTCCGTCGCCGCCCTCGCCGGGATGGGTTACATCAAGGTCCAGACCGTCGTGTCGCTGGTCATGCTCGGGGCCTACTGCCTGACCACATGGCTATGCGTCGGGTTCCTCAACGCGATCGGCGTCATGCTCCTCCAGGCCGCGGGCATCGCCCTCATCGGTGTCGTCAACTCGGTGTATCTGTTGCATGTGATGCGCCGGCCTACCGCCCAAGCAGCTTAAGCAGCCGATACGACCACACGATCTTCTCGACGTTAATCCGGTGGGCCACCCGGCTGACCCGGTCGTCCCCGAAGTGCTTACAGGCGACCTTGTACTGCTCGTCGAACTGTGACCGATCAACCGCGCCGCTCTTGCTGCCACCGTGCAAGCGGAACCGCGCCAGCACACGGTCCAGGATCATAGGGTCGCATCGCCCGCCCATCCGCAGCCAGTAGTCGTAGTCCATCGTGTACATCAGAGTCTCATCTAACCGCCCAAGCTCCTGGGCAAACGAACGTCGCCAGAAGACGCCCATCTGACTGATGAAGTTCTCTCGCAGCAGCCCCCGGTACGAGTATCGCTTCAATCGACGGTCTTTGTAATGCGTGATGCCCCGGCGGATTTCTTTCCCCGCCTCGTCGATGATCGTCACCCGCCCGGCAAGCCACCGCGCAGACGGATTATCTTTAAACGCATCAACCACAGCACGCAACGCACCGGGCGCGTAGGTGTCGTCGCTGTTCAGCCACGCAACAATGCCGCCCTCAGCTCTGGCCATCCCCTTGTTGATCGCGTGGGTCTGGCCTTCATCGGGCTCGCTGGTCCATGTGACGCGCGGGTCATTAAGCCCCTTGAGGATCTCAAGCGTGCCATCGGTGCTGCACCCATCTACAACAATTACCTGTATCCCCGGCGGGTTATCCTGGTTCAAGACACTGTCCAGTGTCGCCGGCAGGAACGACGCCTGGTTAAACGTAGGGATGACGATGCTGATATCGGGTGCGGTGCCGTTACCCATCGGCGACCTCTTTCCACCGGGCGACGAGGTTCGTGGTCGTGCCCGCCGCCAGCGACCTGACCGCGCCCAGCGGGTCGTCGATCACTTGTGTCCCCGATTCGTCGAAGAAACCGTAGCCGTGACCCCGTAGTAATTCGATTGATTCGGCCGCGGCGTCCAACTCGCGGACACCCAACTCGATCACTACGACCGGCTTGAATCCCCCAAGTGTCTGATCCGCGCCGCGCAGCACCGCCGGCTCCGCACCGTCGGTGTCGATCTTGATCAGGTCGATCCGGCTGGTCGCGTGGCGAGCGACGTAGTCATCAAGCGTGATCAACTCGACCGCCTGGGGCTCGCCTGCCCGCCCGTCCAGTCGGATGGCCTTGTCCAGAGCCAGCATCACCGAGCCCGCCGCATCGCTGAGACCGGCACGAACCTGCTCGATATTATCAAAGCCATTGAGTTCGATGTTTGCACGCAGCCGCTGGACCATCTGCGGGATCGGTTCGAAACTCACGACCCGACCGCTGTCACCCACGCAAGTCCGCAGGATCAGGCTCAGGTAACCGATGTTCGCCCCGACATCGAACACCGTGTCCCCCGGCTTAACCAGCCGCCGGAGCATCGCCACGGTCGCCGGCTCAAACACGCCGCTGTAGTAGATCTGGCTGTCGACCGTGTACGTCAGGTCGAGGCTGATACGGAACCCATCCATCTCCCGTGTCACAACCCGCTCGCTAGCACCCTGCACACGCGACAGGCACTGCGCGAAAAACGCCCCACACCCGGGGCACAACGGCGTCCGGCGGTACAGCCGAATCCCCCAGCCGATCAGTTTATCTTTCACTGACATGACGCGGCGCTCACTTGGTTTCCTTCGCACAGAGTGTAACCGCGAACGCGCTGCCAAACTTCGCCTGAGCCGAGCCGTTGCGCACCGCCAACTCCAGACGCCCGGAACCCCCGAAGTAGGCCACCGGTTCGCCCGGCCCCACATCGGCAAACGCCCGCCGCACCGGGCCGATCTCTCGCCCCTTCACGCTGACAACCGCGCCCCCAGCGCCCCCGGCACGGCCCTCCGAAAGCCAGGTGTCATAGTGATCGCGGGTCAGGTTGGTGACCAGGTTGCCGAATTGATCCGCCAGCAGGACCACGGCAGTCAGGCCGTCAGTTGTCTCACTCGGCTGCGGGATACTCAGGTTGACCAGCGTCGTGACCGGCTCGCCCAGTGACTCGATCGCCGTACCGTTTGCAAGGTGCGCAGCGACCGGTGCAAAGATGTCTCGGCCGTGGAACGTCGCGCTCACCGCGGCGCGGTGATACGCCGGGTCGGTCAGTCGGATGATCGCGGTGGGGGGGTGCCGATCCAGCACAAGCGTAAACAACCCGTTGTCAGGGCCGACCAACACGAACCTATCTGTCTGCACCGCCACCGCCTCACGTTCTGTGCCGACCCCGGGATCGACCACAGCGACGTGGATCGTCCCATCATGAAACGCATCGACCAACGAATCCAACGCCACCGCGCCGGCAAGAATGTTCTGAGCCGGCAGACCATGTGCCCCGTCGATGACCCGGGCGTGCGGCGCGACCCCGGCGATCACACCCTTCATCTGCGCTACAAAAGTATCGGCCGAACCAAAGTCCGTTGTCAGAGTGATGATGGGGCTTGTAACTTGCGGATTCGGGTTTGCGGTTGATGTGTGTTCGATGGTCATCGACTCTGCCCAAGCAGCTTATGGTTCTCTTCTGCTTCCCCGCCCAACCCACTCCCAAAACCCTAACACCCAGCCCACAACATCAATACTCTTTACGCTGCCGCGCCGGGGGGATATTCAACTGCTTGCGATACTTTGCCACGGTCCGACGTGCGATCTCAATGCCGCGCTCTTTGAGTTTTTCAACCAGCGCATCGTCGGACAGGGGTTTGGCCTTGTCTTCCTCTTCGATGATCTGTTCGAGCTTGGCCTGGACCGCGGTCCAACTCATCGCGTCGCCGGCCTCGGTCTCCGTGCCGCCGGAGAAGAACATGCGCAGCGGCAGGATCCCCCGGGGCGTCTGGATGTATTTCTCGTTGACCGCCCGGCTGACCGTGGCGACGTGGATGCCCAGTTGGTCGGCGACCAGCGTCATCGGCAACGGCCGAAGCGCCTGTGGCCCCTGCTCGAAGAATTCTCGCTGCGCCTGCACCACCACACCGATCACCCGCAGCAGCGTCGCCTTGCGCTGCTGGATCGCGTCGATAATCCAACTCGCCGAGCGTATGTGGTTGCTAAGGAAGTCGCGGGTTTTCTTGTCGACGTTCTTGTCTTTCACATCGCGCGCGTATTCCGACCGGATCTGCAGCGTCGGCAGTCGGCCGTGGGTCAACGTCGCCGAATACGTGTCCGTCTCTTCGTTGTATTCGATCACAGCGTCGGGGAAGATCAGCCTCGGGGCGTCGTCCGCCAACAGCTTGCCTGGGTGCGGATGGAACTGCCGAAGGTTGTGGATCGTCTGCTTGACTTGATCGATCGACAGCCCGGTGGCCTTGTTGATCTTAGGCAGGCGGTTCGCTTCGATGTCTTTAAGATGACCATCAACCAGCGTGCGTTCGTGGGTCAGGTCGGCATCAGGATCGTTACGCAACCGTGCGTCGATCTGCAGGAGCAGGCACTCACGGATGTCCCGCGCCGCTAAGCCCGGCGGCTCCAATGCCTGCTGCAGCAACCCAATCGCCGCGTCCAGGTCCTCTTCGGTCACACCCGCAGAGGCCTGATCCAAAAGCGTCTTCGTATCGGTGCGGAGGTAGCCGTCGGAATCGATGAACCCGATCAGAAATTCCCCGACCTTGAAGAGCTCCGGCGACGTCTCGACCATGTGCCACTGGTCTATGAGCTGGTCGAACAGCGACGCCGTCCGTGCCGCCGTGTTGGCCATCGCGTCCATCTTCTTGTCGCGCTCGCCGTCGTTGTATTGTGTGCTGTGGTAGCTGCCGCCGGTCTCGCTGGTGTTGGTGTCCCAGGTCGATCCCAGCTCTTCTGAGAGGTTCGATAGCCGCTCGAAGTCGTCCTTGTTGGATGTGTCATCGTCCTTGACGACCAACTCACGCTCGCCCTCGCTGTTGTCGCGGTTTTCCTGGGTGCGCTCGGCCTCAAGGTCATCCGCATCCGTCCCCGGCTCGCGGACCTCCAGCGTCGGGTTGCTCGCCAATTCCTGATCGATCCTCGCCTCCAGCGCAGCCTGCGCCATCTGCAGGATCTCCATCGACTGGATCATCCGCGGGGCCAGCTTCATCCGCTGGTCGATCCGCATGTGTTGGCCGGTGTCGATTCGCATGGTGAAGTAGGGTCTAGGGTTCAGGGTCTAGGGTTCAGGGGCCAGAGTTTGGGAACAAAAGTTCAGGGCCTGGGTTTCGGGAGTCTGGTTTTAAGATCTCTCTCAACGCCTGCCCTGAGCAACGCGAAGGGCCGGATATCTTCAACCATCAGGATTCATCAATCACAAAATTCACACCTCTCTGGCTACAAGCTAACAACTAACAGCCTCCCCCTTTTAATCGGCCTATCCCACGAGGCTATCCATCCTCCATCGCGTGTCGGCTCTGGATCGCGTCTGATAGTACCGCCTTTGACGCTCCCGCGAGCAGCGACCCCGTCGGAATCCCCCGCGCCAGCCGAGTCAGCTTGACACCCATCGCCTCCAACTGCTCCGCCAGGTACAACGCCGTCCCGTCCCCTTCAAGCGTCGGGTTCGTCCCAAGGATCACTTCTCGGACCCTGCCTTCACGCACCCGCGCCACCAGACGATCAATATTCAACTCCCCCGGCCCAACCCCCTCAAGCGGCGCAAGCCTCCCCATCAAAACATGGTACACACCCCGATACACCCCCGTCTGCTCCAGGCTCGCAACATCGCTTGGCTGCTCCACCACCAACACCTGCCCCGCATCCCGCTGCTCATCCGCGCAGATCGGGCACGGGTCCGACTCCGTCACGTGCCCACAGATCGCACACACCTTCTGGTCACGCTTAAACGCCAGCACCGCCTCAGCCAAAGCCTCCGCCTCCTGGGTAGACGCCTTCAACAAATAAAACGCGATCCGCTCCGCCGAACGCCGCCCGATCCCAGGCAGCCGCGACAACTGATCCGTCAACCTCTCAAATGCAGAATTAGACCGCGACTTTGCCATGTCCCCCATTGTACGCCCCTTTCACCCCCCAAGCCCCATGCCCACGACCTCCCCCCTCAGCCCCCGGCTTTGCCGGGGGATCAGTAAACCATATGCGCAACAAAACAAAGCCCACCAGCAAACCCCATCGCTACCGGCCCACGCAAGCGATAAAATCCCCCAACCCCCAACCCCCAACCCCCAACCCCGCTACAATCCCCCCATGCACGACGACGACCAAGTCTGCCTCTGCTTCCACGTATCCAAGCGCAAGATCGTGAACTTCTGCAAGCGCGAAAAACCACCCGTCCCCAGCCTCATCAGCGAATGCCTCTCGGCCGGCACCGGCTGCCAGTGGTGCGTCCCTTTCATCAAAAAACTCCACCAACAATGCCTCGACGGCATCGAAAACCCCGACCTCCCCGTCAGCCCCGAAGAGTACGCCAAAAAACGCGGCGCGTATCGCAAGTCAGGTGAACGTGAACCGGATGATGTTTAATTAACATCTTCCACGCCCCATTTAATCCCGCACGCTTCACCACGCAACACAATGCCCGGTCATGCCCCAAAGGCCTTGGCCGGGGTCGAGCGCGCAATCACATGTAATTCCCCGAATACATACCTCTCGCATTAAATCGCAATCACCGCAAACCCACCCGCCTCAAATGATCTCATCAATCCACCGCTTCAACCGCTCCGCCCGCCTCCTCCCCATCCACCGACCGAACATGCCCCGGGTTTGTCGGTACTCATAGCAAAGCTCGGGCACATCGGTATAGGGATCGGGCAATTCTAGGATCACGAGTGTAAACGGCTCCGTGAATCTGCCCCCAAACTCCGTCCGGCAAGACACCACCAGATCGCCCGGCACGCGGTGTCGATAACGGTCCCCCTCGAATAGCAGGGTCTTCGTGGCCCGGTCGATCCGCAGGACCCCCACGTCCTTCGCGTCATCCAGCATCACCTCGTGCCACTGCTCACGGGGCGTCCACTTCACAAAAATTACCTCCGGATCATCCTGCGCCACGACCGCATGATCACGCTGCGCAATCGCACGGCGGATCGCGTAGTGGTAGATCCACCTGTGGATCATCTGCTGGTTATAACAGCAGAGGTACAGGCCCAGCAGCATAGACACCGATCCGGATATCAAGATGGGCACCGCCTCGGCCCGAGTGAGCCGGACGAAAACCGTATCATGAAAAACAAGGGTTGCAACAGCTTCGACAAGAAAGAGCGAACCAAGCAAGAAAAACACCAGGTAAGGAAACACCAGCGCCACCAGCAAGACCTTACGCCCCGTCGTGAACACCATCCCCGCATTCGCCTCCGCGACCTCCTCAACTAACTGGAGCTTCGGTTCGGGATAATCAACTTGCTCCGTTGTACTTCCCACAAGGCCCCCTTGTCGGTGGTAGTTGTGCTATCCCCAATATGATACACGCAACACACAACAATCCTTATCAGCTTCCCAATAGGCCGCCACGCCTGCGGGCTGCCTAGTCCTCTCCCGACTTCCTCTTTATCTGTGTTCATCAGAGTTCATCCCTGTTGCCTCATCCGCCTTCTTTTTGTTTATTCTCGCCTCCGCACTCTCAGACTTATCTTTTTAGTCACCCTAGGCGTCCTCCGCGTCTTGGCGGTTCATCCCCTCGGCCATCCCGGTGCGCACATCCCAGGCCATTCTTCAATCAAATATCCACCGCAACGCACAAACCCTTACCAACTTTGACCGCACGATTTAGCCCAATCTCACATCCCGGCCGACCGCCCCGTGCGCACAAATCTGTCGCGCCTCCTAAGTGTGGAGGCGTGATTTTTTGTTTCGCGCCTGCCGCCCTCACGGGCAGGCCGTAAGGAGATGATAAGCTTATATTCTGAAGAACAGATGCGGTTACTTCTATAGAAAAAGCCTGCGCACCCTTTGGGGTGAACAGGCTGTTTACTTAAAACCAATACGACTTGCTAGTGCCTCGATCAGGTATTTGCGGTGCGACGTCGCGATCCAATAAGCGGAAGACCGATAGCAAGCAACAGCACGCTGGCCGGCTCGGGAATGTTGAACGTGGTTGCATTCAGATCCGTCAGGAACGGATCGAGCGGGTTGTTTGCGAAGTCGATTGGGTCGAATCCGTTGTTCTGATTAGCACGCGGTTGTTCCCAGGTCGTCAGGGTGACCAGGCTGCCTGGTGTATATGGAGCGCTGCTGCGGTCCAGTTGCCAAGCGCCGGAGTCAAACGAATCGGGGTCAGGCACTAAATTCACCAAGTCAAGCGCCCAGTTAAATACCAGACGCTCACTGGCACCCCAGCCGTTCACAATCACTTCGAAACCCCGGCGCGTGTTGGGGCCGATATCTGGAGGATCAGGATTAAACGGATTTGAAAACGGTGTTGCAAGATCGATGTTGGAGATTGGACTGCCAGAACCTTGGTCGTAAATCACTGTATCCCCGAATACATTGACAACATTCCAGTTATTTTCGGGTGTGTATCCGGCGCCGGCTACCGTTATTCCCGCAGCGGTCTGACCCAAGCCAAACTGTGTGTTAAGTAAGAGGCCGTCGGCCAAGTCATGGGTCCAGTTGACCATCTCGAAGACTATTCGCGTGTCACCGGCGCCGATGTCTTCCACGAGGGTGGGCTGAATACAGAAGACGCCCGACGGGGGACCTGGCTTCGGAGCACCGGCCGGTGGGTCTGACATCACGGGGGCCGTGGTCACCATAGTCAACGCAACACATGAAAGAGCCCATTTGAGAATCTGATTCTTCATAGCTTTCTCCCTTGTTCTAGTGTTAAAGAAGCCTATTCGCGGTCGAGCCTACGCAGGCCCATGTCCGATAGAATCTCTGTGAGGCGGGTCATGGTGAAGTTTGTAACGCCCATAAATTCGGCACCGTTCTTCGTACAGGACGGTGTGGTTGGTCAGGTCGTTCAGCGAGGGGCGTTTGGCCCCACCGGCCTCTTCATAGAGATGCAGGGTGGGCCTGTTGCTCTACGCCGACCCAATCCAGGTTGTACGCCAAGCGGAAACACAGCCCGGGTCGTCGTGTCGTGGACGTCTTCAATTTTCATTGATTGACGTGCCTGGACACCGTCCATAGAGTTATGATCACCCTCCCAAAATGAAGTGCTCGGCCGGGGCTGACTGTAGCACGTTTCATTTATATATCAATAAAATTCTCTATCCGGCTCAGACCAGACCCTGGCAGGCATGCGACAACCGGGTCTGTCCTGAAGGAATGGCGCACAGATTGGTCGATTCCGCGGAGAAAACTGCGCCAGAATACAAAAAAGCTTACCCGCTCTAATAACTCTACTTACGCCACATATCGTGGCGGGTTTGGTCAAGTCTGTGCGCACAAACCCGTCGCACCGCCCAATAGTAGACCCCCCGACTTTCCCGGCACGGCAACGGATGCAACGTTTGCCAACATCCGGGGCCGGGGGCGCCGACAACCTCACGACGGCGACGGCCAGCTGCCTGAGTATCCGC
>JAJDCT010000152.1 GCA_029260695.1 Phycisphaeraceae bacterium | reverse complement strand
CGTGTCGGCCTCCAGAGCATCGTCCATTCCGACGGCTGGCGTGGCTACGAAGGCCTGGTCGATGTGGGTTACGCCAGGCACCTGCGCGTCAACCACAGCGACAACGAGTTCGCCAACGATCGCTCGCACATCAACGGCATTGAGAGCTTCTGGAGCTACGCCAAACGTCGGCTCACGAAGTTCAACGGCGTGCCCAAGCACACGTTCTATCTTCACCTCAAGGAGACCGAGTTTCGCTTCAATCATCGTCGTGGTAATGTCTCTCAGGCGGTGCTCAAACGGCTGAGATATGACCCGATTTCGGCTCGTAGGCTTCCTAAGACCCTAAATAAATATCACCCCTCGTCCACGCCGGCCGTCTTCACACACCAGTCGGTCCACTTCACCAACGCAACCCCCACCGCCAGATACAACAGGATCCGGAACAGCACGACCCCGTCCCGCCAGAGTATCTCCCCAAACCCACGGGAATACCCACTCTCTTCCTGAAACAACGCACCGAGCAACGCAAACACATAAGACAACCCCGTGGGCAGAAACTCAATCACACCCAGCACCACAAAATACACACCGATCAGCTTGATCCCGACAGTCATCCATCCGTGCTTGTTCATGGCGACCTCTCTTACATGGTTTTGATTCGACACGACACCCTATGCGCATTCTTGATCGGCGATGTACAACGAATCACACCAACACCACAGTTAATCAGCCCCCAGACCCAACATTAAGCCGCATCGGCCTCGCTGCGCCATACGCCCCCCGACGCAACCATTCTGCTTTACACGCCCCCTACCGCATCGTCGGGATCAACCCACGCCGACACATCAGCGCACCGCCACAGAGGATCAGCACCACCGCGAGCGACATCGGCTCGGGCACGTTGTTTAGCCCCACGTGCATATTGTCCACGCTCAGCTCGACGTTCAGCCCCTGCGTCGAGTAGTCGCCCATGAACGCGTAACCAAACTGAAACATCTGCGTGAAATCCGGATGCGTCCCGCCGCCGTCCGCCTCGAAGAAGTCGCCCGCCACCATCCCGGTGTCACCGACCGTCATCCAGCCCGTACCCTGCGACACCGCCCCGCCATGCCCGGTCGCGACATACACCTCGCCCTGCAGAATCGCCAGCGTCACCTCAACGTCCGCCGCCCCCGTGATCTCCGTCGGCAGAACATCGATCGCAAAGTCCATCGTGATATTTCGGCAACAACCGACGCCCGGCGTAAACATGAAGTCCGTATCAAACGGATAAGCCACCACAAAACTCTGCGGATCACCCGACCCCGGCGCACTGACAAACAGCTTCGTACTCGGCGCCGGGTTCCCACCGACCTGATCCCCCACACCGCTCAGCGACAACTGACCCGATGAATCCGTCACGATCTGCGACACCGTCCCGATATTCACGTGCGGCTTGCTACGATCAAAGTTTTCTTTAGCCACGATCCACCCTCCTGATTGTCTTGTTAAAAATGTTCCTCACCCTCGCGCTGCAAGACATGACTTTCCCGCCCCACCGCGCGCTTGCACGACGTACATTACCCAACACCATACCACCGCCACCCCCACCCCGGCAAGACTTTTCCGCCACCTCACCCCAAACCCTCAATCCACCCTCGCCGCTCGCACACAAAGTTATACTCCCCGGGGCTAATCGAGAGGTTGCCTAGCCTACATCTCCGACACCGTTTTCTCGCCAATCCAATACCCTTCGAAACTGTTCGAGGAACACACTCGGATTCTGCCGAGGTGGTACTGGCACGCGAAGGGGCCGGCGATGCTGCCTGACAGGGTTACATGGGTGATGTCAGCAAAGTAGCTTCATATTTCTCAGATTATCTTTGACATAAGGTGTTGGTGTGATTAAATTTATTATGTCTTTGCAGGCGTATGCGGCTGACCAAAGGGCTATCGTAAACAGATCTGTTCCGCCGCACTTAAACTTCTAGGGAAAGGGATACTGATGATCGGGAAGATTTTTCTGGGAACCGCCGCGGCGCTGTTGATCGCTGGGCCGGCATCGGCGCTGACAATGACGCCGAACACCGACAGCCGCACGATACAAGCCGCCGCTTCGGTCGGCCAGGACATTGACACGGATTCTGACTCCCCCAGCTCCGACTTCTTGAACTACTCGAACTCGGTCTCAGCCCACGCGGGCGGCGGCATAATCCCGGGTGTGGTTAAAAGCAGCATCAATTCGCCCAACTTCTTCGCCCCCACGGCGGACGCCAGCGCCAGCCAGGAGTCCGTTGTCGGCCCCTTCTCGATTTCCGGCACAGGATCGGCTACTGCCAGCGGTGGTCATGGCGCCCTTCTCCAGACGGGCACCGTTACATTCGCTAATGGGACCGGGCCCTACGCGGCAGACGCCAGCAGTGTCTTGGAAATCCTCTTCTCTATCGACGCATCGGCCGCCTTCGACCTCAAGGGTTTCCTTTCCGCCGGGGATCTCCAGACGGGCGATCTGACCAATATCAACGACGTCATCGACGTGAGTAACGTCGCGATTAATAACGCCAGCGTGCTCCTGAAGAACCTCATTACCAATGAGATTATCTTTGCGCACGAAGTCTCTGATGATCTTTTTGAATTCGATGAACAAGGCGTGATCGGTGCCGGGGACTATCTGTTCAGTGTCGTAGCCATGGCGGATGTTTCCCAGGATCGGACCGTGATCAGTGGCGACGCGGTGGTCGTCACGGTAGACAATCCGCTACCGCCTACCTTCTTCGAACCCCACACGAGATTCGAGGCAAGCCTGGAACTTAACCCGATCCCCGAGCCGGTGACCGCTTCGCTGAGCGTGATGGGTTTGGGGGCCTTATTGCTTCGAACCTCACGCCGCCGTGCGTGAGTCGATCATGATTAGTTATTCAACAAGCGCAACCCGCGGCCACACGATCGCGGGTTGTTTTATGCCTCAAGGCAGGGCTACCTATTCCCCACAAAGTTAGATTATGGGATCGAATCCCGTCCAGTGGCATTGAACTGAAGACTGGATCGGCGTTGCACGGGAAACCTAAGGAGCCGGGAGTCGATACGATCAATACCCACTCCTGTGCGCACATGTCCGCCGATTCTTCGATGAAAAATACGCCGCAACACACATTTCGTTAGCCCCCTTACACCCCACGCCTTACACCTTTCCAAACGCTCCGCTTAACCACCCCCGTGCGCACAAACCCGTCGCGGCGGCCCATAGTAGACCCCCCGACTTTCCCGGCACGGCAACGGATGCAACGTTTGCCAACATCCGGGGGCGGGCCGGGGGTGCCGACAACCTCACGACGG
>JAJDCT010000151.1 GCA_029260695.1 Phycisphaeraceae bacterium | reverse complement strand
GTGGGAAAGCTCCCGCACCACGAACCCACGGGGCTGGGCCCGTGAGGATTCTAGATCGCCGTCATTGACCCCGTAGTTCCCGATCAGCGGGCAGGTCATCGTTACGATCTGCCCGGCATACGACGGGTCGGTCAGGACCTCCTGGTAGCCGCTGAGCGAGGTATTGAAACAGACCTCCGCATCCAGGGTCTTCGCCGTGGTATCCCCAAACGCCTCGCCGACAAAGACGCTGCCGTCTTCCAGAGCCAGCCGGGCGGTTGGTGGGGGAGTCAGCGGGGATTCCGGGGGTTGTGTATTTCTGCCCTGTCCGCTCATGGTGGCCGAAGTGTAACGACCGGCTCAGATTTCGCCACCACGGCAGCTACGCCGACGCATCAATCCCAGCCCGCTCAGACCCAGCAGCAGCACGGACGCCGGTTCGGGGACGGGGACGATATGGCCGTTCTGGATCAGGAAATCGGTTTCAACTCTACTAGCTGCGCCTGAAACCAGGGACGCCACAAAGGCGGTGCCATTCGCGTCCGGGCTGAGGGTCACGCGTGCGATGCTGAAGATGCCGAGGTCGGAGGTGTCGGCTCCGGCACTGTTCCATGAAATGTCGATTGTGGAAGTGTCGAATTGAGTGTGTGGGCACGGACCAATAGCAGCACATGCACTTTGGATTTGCGCCCCGCCGTGCGGGTCGAAGATATAGCTGTCGAATTCGGATGAGGGCAAGAATGAAAATCCGTTGGGATCGGTCTGTCCCAGTGTGACGCCGTTCTGCCCGAAGCCTTCTTTTTCCTGAAAGATCGACCCGCTGGTCAGGTTGACTTGCAGGAAGGTTGCGGTCCAGTCGATGGTGGTGTTCATGATCAGGTCATTGACAATGAACCCGTCGAGGTTGCCGATCACGGGCCCCGGCGGGACAAACGGAAACGTGATGCCATCAACGATATTGGTGCCCAGTGGCACTGAGGAGGACGACCACGACGCGGTGTTGGCCGAGGCGGGGTGAACTGTCAAGAACAGGCCAAGTACGCAGGCTAAAGTTGATAGGGTGGGGATGTGTTTCATGGGGTGACCTCCAGATTTATTTGGTTTTGCGTCGACGCACCAACCCAAGCCCACCAAAGCTAAGCAGGGCGAGTGACGCAGGCTCGGGGACGGGGACAATTAGACCATCTTGGACGAGGAAATCGGCTTCAATTCTCCCGGCCTGTCCTGCGACCGTGAATTCCACATGTGCGGTACCGTTTGCATCCGGGCTGAGGGTGACCCGTGCGATACTGAAGATACCCACGTCGGCGTTGTCGGCACCGGGGCTGTTCCAAAATATGTTGATTGCTTCTGAGTCGAACTGCAGTACGCCTACAGGGCTGCAGCTTATGCACGCAGCGCCTGAGATCGACGCCCCGCCGTGCGGGTCGAAGATATAGCTGTCGAACTCGGAGGAGGGAAACGGGGCGAAACCGTTGGGGTCGGGCTGGCGGAGAGTCACGCCGTTCGATGCGAATGGTATGCCCTCGCCTTCCTGGAAGATCGACCCGTTGGTCAGGTTGACTTGCAGGATGGCACCGGTCCAGTCGCTGGTGGTGTTAAGTGTCAGGTCCCAGCTCTGAAAGCCGTCCAGTGTTGTCAGGCCTGTGGGTGTGGAGTTGAGGTTGTTCACCGTCGTCCCCGCCGGGATGGGGACGTTCACCCAGGACATGGTGTTGGCCGAGGCAAGGGCGGCGTGCATGTTCAGCGCGATGATGCCGGCGAACGGGGCGAGGCGCATCGCTAGGGGGTGCATGAGTCGGCTCCTGTGAGAAAAGGCCGCCGGTGCGTGCTTGAGGGTGATTCGGTTTCTCCATGGGCGGTGGAATAGCCGCCTGGTCCCCCGCTACATAGAGGGGACATCACAGCCCGATTTTACCAGCGGGCGGGGAGCCAAAGCAAGAAAATTAGGCAGAAATTGTTTGATTGACATGCCTGGCGGTGATTGGGGCGTGTGTGCAGGTATGGCGGAAATGTATAGGTAGCGGTAGCGGGGTGGTTCAGGGATCGCTTGCGGGGAGTGGGTCGTCTCTGAGCCTGGGATTTGGCAGTGGGTCGTGGGGGAGCAGGAGGGACCGGCTCACTCGCTTATCTTCTTCGCCGTAGGACGGGTCCAGGTCCAGGGCCGGGTTTGGCGGTGGAAGCTCACCGTGCTTGAGGAAATGCTCTGCCCGGTTCGCCGCGTCCGTTAGCATCAACTGCGCCTGGTCTCTCAGTCGGCGGAATTCCCTGCCACCCAGCGGGTTATCGTCGCAACGCAGCGGCCCTTCCATCACGATGACGATCCGGCCAAAGGGCAGGGGGAAACGGGTCCGGTCCCAGCTAGGGGCTTTGAGCGCCCGTGAACTGGCGGCGTGGACGGCAAAGATGGGTGCGCCGGTTTCGTGGGACAACGCGATGGCCCCCGGCTTGAGTACCCGGACAGGCCCGGATGACCCGTCGACCGCCAATGCCAGGAGTACCCCCTCGCGGTCCTTGAGGTGTTGGACGAGGTCTTTGAGTATGGGGGTCCGGCGCGATTTGCCCTTAGACGATCCGCCCCGAAACATGTGGTAGCCCTGACGTGTCAGCGCCGCGGAGATCACCTCTCCGATATCGCTGCGGCTGGCGAGCGTGGTCGGCTTGAACTCCCGGTAGGCCCATGGCGTCAGCACGACGTTCTCGTGCCACAAGGTCACCAGGATGTTGCGGTGTCTGACCATGGCGCTGGCCGCCCGTGTGAAACCGTGTGACTCAATCCGGCTGGTGCGCCAGACCACAGACATGTAACCCGCGTAAACCCACGCAAGCAACCATGCCGCAGCTCGCACGGTCGGCCCGCTGAGCTTCTTGCGGAAAGCACGCACACGCTGCTTCGCCGCGCGCAGGCCTGTCTTTATCCGTGACATCAGGCTCGGCATAGTTGTGGCTTTCCAACGGGAGCGTTCAAAGGGTTATCTGATACGGATCACGATTAAAACTTGCGCCCATCATCATGGCCAATCCCCCGGCAAAGCCGGGGGCTGTGGGAAAAACTGACGCCCACGAATCAAGCAGAATCCGTATGATACATGCATACGGCTCATCGTAGCGTAAACCGTGGGTTGTTTGCATCCCGTAGCGTGCATGAAAAAACCCGGCCTTTCGGCCGGGCTTGGATTCGCTTATTGATTTGCACTCGAGGCTTAGGCCAGGCCGTCGGCTTTGCCCATGTGCTGCATCAGGTCGATCACGCGGCTGGAGTAGCCCCATTCGTTGTCGTACCAGCTCACGACCTTGAAGAACTGGTCGCTGAGCCCGATACCCGCGCCGGCGTCAAACGTCGAACTGTGCGGGTCGGTGATGAAGTCGCTGGAGACGACCGGCTCGTCGGTGTAGCCCAGGTAGCCCTTCAGTGGCCCGTTCTCGCTGGCGGCCTTCATCTTGGCACAGATCTCTTCGTAGCTGGTCTTCTTCCCGGTCCGCACGGTGAGGTCCACGACCGATACGTCGGCGGTGGGGATGCGGAAGGCCATGCCCGTGAGCTTGCCCTGGAGTTGAGGCAGCGCCAGGCCGACAGCCTTGGCGGCACCGGTGCTGGCGGGGATGATGTTGAAGCCACCGGAGCGCCCGCCGCGCAGGTCCTTCTTGCTGGGGCCGTCCTGTGTCGGCTGCGTCGCCGTGACCGCGTGGACGGTGGTCATCAGGCCTTCAACGATCCCGAACTCGTCGTCCAGAACCTTGGCTATCGGTGCAAGGCAGTTGGTCGTGCAACTGGCGTTGGAGACGACCGTGTCCTTGCTGGCGTCGTAGACGTCGTGGTTGACGCCCATGACCAGGGTTGGCACGAGGTCCGGGGTCTTGGTCGGGGCGGAGATCACCACGCGCTTCGCGCCGGCGGCGATGTGCTTCTGTGCGTCAGGTCCGGCGGTGAAGAAGCCGGTCGATTCGACGACGTAGTCCACACCGAGCTTGCCCCAAGGCAGGTCCGCGGGGTCGCGCTCCGCGGTGGTGGGGATCTTCTTGCCGTTGACGATCAGGCCGTCGTCGGCCGCTTCGACCGTGCCGTTGAAACGGCCGTGGATCGAGTCGTACTTCAGAAGGTACGCCAGGCTAGCGGGTGGGAAAAGGTCGTTGATCCCGACGATTTCTATGTTGGGGTTGTTGGCGGCGGCTCGGAACACCAGGCGTCCGATCCGGCCAAATCCGTTGATGCCGACTTTGATACCCATCGCTTCGTATCTCCAAAAAAGAGGCTGGTTGTGGGGAGTAATAAACCTTGGCGCGGCAGCCGCACGGGGGCGAAAACCGGCATTCAGGCGAGACGATGACTGTAGCCCTAACCGGGCATCGGGTCAAGTCTTCAGATACCCTACCCCTTTGGAAACAGGCCTTTATCAGCGTGTTTTGTTCTGGCATCTCCCGCCGGATAGACTCACCGCCACACCCACCCCAGGGATCGGTCCATGCAGCGTCGGCTTGTCATTCTCACCCAGGGATTCTCCCGCACACTCAAGGCTAAGACCGCCGTGAGTCTGTTGCGGTACCGTCCTAATCAGGTCCTCGCCGTGCTCGATGGCCAAGAGGCCGGGCGTACTTGCGAGGCGGTCTTCGGGGTCGGCGGCGACATCCCCGTGGTCGGCTCGTTGGATCAGGTGAAAGACGCGGACACGCTGCTGATCGGGATCGCCACCCCCGGCGGTGTCTTGCCCGAAGAGATGCGAGAGAACATCCTGGATGCGATCCGCAGGGGGATGAACATCGAGTCCGGCCTGCACGCCTTCCTTTGTGACGATCCGCAGATCGCACACGCCGCATACGAGGCCGGCGTCACGCTCAACGATGTCCGCAAGAACGACGAACGCGACGTCACTCAACGCAAAGACATCAACAACGCCTGCCTGCGCATCCAGACCGTTGGCAACGACTGTTCGGTCGGGAAGATGGTCGTCGCTATTGAGTTGGCCAAGGCTCTGAATGAATCAGGTTTTGACGCCGCCTTCGTCGCCACCGGGCAGACCGGGATCATGATCGAGGGCTCGGGCATCCCGATCGACTGCGTCGTGGCCGACTTCATCAACGGCGCGGCGGAAAAACTCGTCCTTCAAAATCAGCACCACGACATCATGGTCATCGAGGGCCAGGCCAGCCTAGTCCAGCCGCGTTATTCCTCGGTCACACTCGGGCTGCTGCACGGGTGCGTGCCACACGGCCTGGTCATGTGCATGGAACTGGGACGCACCGAAGTCTACGGCATGGAACACCTGGCCATCCCGCCATTGAAAGACATCATCAGCCTCTACGGGCAAGCCGTAGACCACATGCACCCCAGCAAGGTCATCGGCATCGCGATGAATACGAAGAACGTCACAGATCTGACCTTGATCGAAGACGAACGCCGCCGGCTGCGCGACGAGCTTGGTTTGCCGG
>JAJDCT010000150.1 GCA_029260695.1 Phycisphaeraceae bacterium | reverse complement strand
GACGCCCTTAGACGTCCCATCGCAGACATGGCCGGGTGGTCTCAGCAGGTCACCGTTGTGGGCGTACTGGAAGATAATATCGGTGTCGACGAGGCCATCGCCCTGCCCCCCGGAACCGTCGGCACCCTGACCCGACTCACCGTCGACGTCCTTTACCAGGGCCCAAACGACGCGACCGCGCAGACGATCACCCAACTAACCTGGGTCGTCGGGCAGTGAACCATCGGAAACCTCGGACTGTGTAACCAGCAAAGCGGGGTCACCCCAGCAAGAAGATAAGACCGGGACCGCGGAGGCCTTGGAGTTTGACGATGACTGGCAGTAAAAAAATCGCGATACACACGACCAACCGTGAACGCGGTGCAGCCGCCGTGCTCGCCATGATGTTTCTGGTGATCTTCTCCTCGCTGGCGGCGGCGATGGCCATCGTGTCGCAGGGCAACCTCACCACCGCAGACTCCTCACTTAAAATCAACCGCTCCCTCGCAGCCGCCGAAACCGGCATGCGGTTCATGATCTACCGCCTCAACCAGGTCACACAAGGCGACCCCGGTGCAGGGACACCCGGCATCAAGATCCGCGAAGGCGAGATCGACGCCACGCTCGCTAACGACCTCTGGGTCGATGCCCGCACACAGCTGCGTGACCTCCTCGCCGCCGACTTCCAGTACCAGCAGGGCAACACCCCCTTCGTCGACGGCGAATCACTGGTCGTCCCAGAGATCCCCGTCGGCCCCGGACAGCCACAGTTCAGCGCGGTCTTCACGCCCCACCCTTCACTTCTAAACGAAAACTACGACTCCGCGATCTACCAACGCCCCCCTTACAGCGACATGGACCCCCCGGTCTCAAACCTCGCACCCCTGGGCCCTGATTGGATCCGCGTCACCGTCACCGCGTTCGACGGCCCGGTCGGGTCTCGGATATTCCGGTCCGTCACCATCGACTTCCAGATCGAAAAGAAGATCCGTTTCGCGCTGCTTTCCAAGAGCCGGATCATGATCGGCAGAAACGTCATGATCGAGGGCCCCATCGGCTCCGCCTTCCTGGAAACCAACCTCGCCAACGGCCACCCCATCCAGATGGAAAGCGACTTCGTCGGCTTTGACGCCGCGCTGGACGCCAACATTGATGCGCTCGTAGTTAGCCTCTCCGATTTTGATGCCGATGGCGACAACCGCCTGAGCCTCGCCAGCGCAGCGGAACGTGCCGGGCTCCCAGACCCACCGGAGCCGCTGGACTACAACCAGGACGGGTACGTCGACGACTACGACTTCTTCATGGCACACTTCGACGGCGCCGGCAACGGCGACGGGAAGATCAGCCTCGTCGAAATCGATCCAACCACGTCGGACGTCAACGCCCAGCAACTCATGAAGATGATCGATACGTTCGGCAACCCCCTCCGCGAGGGGTATAACGACGGCTTCATCGATGAGTACGACCGGTACGCCAAGATCCGTGGCGAGGTCTACGTCACCGCCGACAAGCTGGGCTGGGAAGACGGCGCCGCCGACCCCGATGGGCCGGGTGGCGTGGACGGGGCCTACCAGGACCACTTCCAGGGACCGATCCACCCCGACTTCGGGGAGACCGCCCTGACCTTCGACGCCGACACCGACGCCGTCCACGAGTTCGAGCCCTCCGACTTCGATGTCGCCTCGTTCAAGTCCATGGCCACCGACGACTTCGCCGCTCAGGCCGGCGTCCCCGATAGCACTATCACCGAGCAGGTGCCCTTCGGTGCCGCCCACCCCTACGAATACTACGACCGCCCGGTCTACGAAAATATCACGTTCGACAACGTCCTGATCCCCCTGGGGACCAACGCGCTGTTCCGCAACTGCACGTTCGTCGGTGTGACCTACGTTGATACCGCCGTGGACAACATCGACCCCAACTTCAATTACGCCGGCATGCAGGAAATCGACGGCACACTCAAGCACCCTGACAGGACCGCCATGGTCGGGGGCGTGGAGATCGCAGACACCAAAACCGTCTCGAATAACATCCGCTTCGACGACTGCACCTTTAACGGCTCGATCGTCACGCAATCCCCCAACGAGTACACGCACGTACGAAACAAGCTGTCTTTCACCGGGACCACAAGGTTCATTCGTGAAAGCCCGCTGACCGCCGCAGAGATCAAACTCTTCAGGCGCAGCACACTCCTAGCGCCGCACTTTTCCGTCGAGATGGGCACCTTCATCGCACCGGAAGACTCACTGGAAACCGTCGAGATGTCAGGCACCATCGTCACCGGCCTGCTGGACATGCGCGGGCAGGTCAAGATCATCGGCACGCTCCTGACCACCTTCAACCCCGTCAGCAACACCGGGCCCGTCCTCGGAGAAACCAGCCCGCAGTTCAACACCACGCTGGGGTATTTCTCCTCCGCCGACGGCGACCTCGAATCCGAAACCCCCGCCAGCGGACTGGGTGTCATCCAGGTCCGCTACGACCCGACACTGCCACTGCCCGACGGCATCCTCGGAAACATCGACATCACGCCCTCCCTGGAAACCTACCGGGAAGGTGGACAGTGATCGAACGGTCAACCGAGGATGTGCCATCGCAATGTAAACAACGCATGATCCCAGTGAATGACATGAACACCTACAAGCACTCAGACCGAACATCGCAGATCGCACGCCGCAGATCCGCCGGCCTCTCACTGGTCGAACTGCTGGTCTCCCTGGCCATCACCGCCATGCTCCTGACCGCCACCATGGTCGCCATCGACGCCAGCTTCCAGGCATACGCCGCCGCCGCGGAGAGCGCCAGCACCCAGTCCGCCACTCGCATGGTCGTCAACCGCCTGCTCACGCTCATCCGTACCTCTACCGCGCATGGCCCGCTCCTGGACGACCCCACCGACACCCCCCCCGTCGTCCTCCTGCCCGACAACGAAACCATCGAGAGCTACTTCATCACTCTGCTTAACCCACAGGGCGACCTCGTCCGCATCGAATACCGTAACGCCGCCCACGCCACCAACCCCAACGAGCTCTGGCTGATCATCGACCCCGCCGGCGGCGGCGCACAGCAGTCTCAGCCGATCATGGGCGGCGTCACCGACGCCAAGTTCTACACACACCGCCGTTTCGATAAGGACGGCGTGCTGGTCCTGGAGCGCGGCTCGGTCGACATGACCGTCGTAGCCGACGACGACGCCTCACTCGCACTGGAAGGCGCCGAACTCCCACCCATCCGCGTCATCGCCTCCACCATGCCGCGTAAGCTCGACTGAGCCAAAAGCCCAACCACTCCACATAAACAACCGCTGCACCACAAAGCCCACGCTCTTAGAACGTGGGCTTTTCTCTTGAACATCCAAGCAACCAGGTGACCGTGCACAGCTCCCGTATGACTCAAAGCGTCGCGTTCAGGCTTGCCGTTTAGAGCGGTTTTATTCTTAACCTTAGCCGGTAATGTTTAGCCGCCGCGGCCACGCGGCGTACGCCGGGCGTGGCCGCCCGGGCTAAACCATTGCACAACGCAATAGATAAGGTGAAGCCGGCCTGGTGCTGCCTTGCGATCGGACACACAAGTAGATGTGCAACAAGCCATGCGCCCCCCGGCCTCTACACAACACCTCTCGGGCCTACCCAAAGCATTCATAAACCGCGCCAAACGCACCCCGGCCGTCTGTACGTTCTACACCGCCTGCGATATGTGCGATAACAGATATTTATGCCTATCGGACCTTGCCTACCCATCTGTAAATCATACTTTTCACATGTAATAAAAGTGAACCAGAGGGGTGGGTCAGCCCGGTGTAGAGCAGGTCCCTGAATACGAAGGTAAGCAGGCCTGAAAACCAAGGCAGAGCAGCAAAGGAGATCAAGATGAACAAGAAGATCCTGACCGGTGCCATCCTCGCGGCGGGTATAGCCGCCGTGCCAGCACAGGCAGAGAGCATCGAACTGACCGGCGTCCTACGCGATTTCAAGGTCAGCCACCCGGACATGCAGAATCCGGACAAGAGCTTCGGCGTCAAGACAGACCTTGTCCAGTCACAGCTAGGCCAAGACAGCAAACCCGTACTCCGGACCGATCTGGACCCCAGCCGCGGCATGATCGACGGGCCCGACTCATTCAACCAGTGGTTCAATGACGTCCCCGAAGTCAACATCGCTGTCCCGTTCACCATCGTCCTGGACAACGGCCAGGAAGGCCCCGGCGGGGTCTACTCCTACGCCCGTGAGAAGCAACTCTCCGGCGACCTGAAGTACTTCTTCCCCATGGACGATTTGGGCGGGTGGAACGACATGCAGTCGGTCTCTACCGGCACGCACAACTTCTACTTCACCTACGAGATCCACACCGAGTTTACCTACACAGACCCCGCCGATCGCGATGAGGCCATGGTCTTCTCGTTCACCGGCGACGACGACGTCTGGGTCTACATCAACGGCAAGCTCGCGGTCGACATCGGCGGCGTGCACGGCCAGGCGCAGGCCTCCATCAACCTCGACAGCGCAGCGGCCGAACTCGGGCTCGAACCCGGCGGCACCTACGCACTGGACTTCTTCTTCGCAGAACGCCACACCACACAGTCAAACTTCCGCATGGAAACCACACTCCAGCTCGAAGAAGTCCCCCCCACCACCATCAGCCCGCTTTACGACTGATTCAAAATACACCTGAACAACTTACCCACCCTTTGGTAAGACCCGTGGGCTACGCCCGCGGGTTTTTTCATACGCATCACGGATCGCACACGCAGTGCAAACCCTTTACCACGTCACATCAACCACGTTTTTATTGGCCCCACCCACAAACGAATCGTACGATTGATTAGGCGGGTAGATCCCGACCACACACCTCCCCATCCGCTTGCCCGCTCGGCAACCGATACGACTCGCGGCGTCGCGTGCCGCTCCGGGCGCGACGCCGTTTATTAATATCTAACGCCAGCGCCGATCGCCCTACTCCTCAACATCAACAGACGATGCGTCAAACAATTGCGTGTACCCCTCCCGCAACGGGTCTGCACCCTCTTGGCCCCAGCTTGTACGCGCAGCCCTAACCTGTTCCGGGATCGACCCCGATGGATCCAGAGACCCGACAAACCCGTCCCACCGCTGACGCGACTCATCAGACAGCCCCGTGTACCACCCCACCATCTTCACCAGCGATTCACCTTCAAATAAAACCCCACCGAACCGTGCCTCCTGGTACTCGGCCTCAGACTCAGCCCAATACGCATAGAAAAACAAAGGCAACCCAAACCGTTCACGCACCTGCCCATCCCAAGTCACTCGCTTCGCCTCCGCGTCCCACACCCCGTTGGTCGCCAAGGGCTCGGACGCACACGCAAGCGTCAATTGAACCTCATCCGGCGAACTGAATATCTCAAACTCCATCCCGATAGCCGAAAGCAACACCAACATCACCGACTCTTCGACATGCCCCACTTCCAGCGATTCAATCGAATCATCCCCATCCCAGCCACCGACTAACTCGGCACAAACTTCTGTAGACCTGAACTCATTCCAAGAGGCCTGAATCCCGTCGGATATCCGCAAAAACGCCAATGATTCAGGGACACCCGCCCCATCTTCCAACCCCATCCGCCTCGCCGCCATACGTTGCAGAAGGCCGTCGGTCGACTCGCCCAACAACCCAGGCCCATTGGAACTGAACAAACTCAGCCACGCTTGCAGTTCGCCGTCACCTAAGTAGCCCCGGTCTACCAGGTACTGCCCCACCCGCGCGAAGTACGCCGGCATCCACTGATCCTCCGCCTGACCCTGCCGCTCCAATTCCAGGACATACAAACTCAGATTCTTCATGTCGTGGCGCAGTTGCGTATCCATAAACCCACGCAGCGCAGGCCAACCGGGATCGCCGCTGAGATCCGATTCAAACCACACGATCAACAGATCCGCCAACCGGTCAGTCGCCAACAACCTGGCTTCGACTTGCCCGACCAGATCATCATCCCCACGGAACCGCTCCGCGTAGAGATACACACTCCCCATCGGACTCGTCACACGCCGCCAGGTCCCAGACCCGCCAACGTCGGCAGGCACCGCGTCGAAGCTCCCGCTGTATCGCGACACACCCTCCTCAACGACCGGTGCGGGGAAGATCGTGCCGAGCATCTCCTCCAACTCACCGCCGTTGGTCACCACCAACTCACGCCGCATCCCCTCCCCGTCCGGCGAAACCGCAAGCTGATAAACCGTCGCCGAAGAACAGCCAACCAGTACGGAGCAAACCAGCACGACCAGGTAACGCTTGATGTCCATCTTCTTAATCCCTGATGAGGTGTAGGCCCGACATTCACGCAGACATAGCCGCCATCATAACCCCAATCGACCATCACCCACAGCCCACACACACCAAAAAAAACCGACCCCGCTTCCGCGGGGCCGGCAGCCTTGTCTTATTTATTATCGCCGCTATCAGCGGGGACGCCGGCGGACAAACAACACAGAGGCAACCCCCATCAGGGCCACCGAGGCGGGCTCCGGGACATCAACCACTCCCACGATCTTGCTCGAACCCCCGCCCCCATTCGGCGCTGGCCCGACCGTCTGGATCCGACCCGCGATCGTCTGACCGTCAAAAAGCGATAAGGTCAGCCCGTTGGCATGAGACAGCGTGAACATCGTCATCTCAAGCAACCCACCGGAAGCACCGGGATCCCCAAACGCGATCCCCGCATCCATACTCCCAGGAGAGCCCCCGCCGTTCAGATTGTTGTTGGCACTACCGACCGACCCGACGCTGCCGGAAAAGTCGAAAGCCGTGATGTCCGCACCGACCACAGACAAGCCAGCCAACAGCGAGTCGTCGCTGATGTTGAACCAGAACCCGCCCCAGTCCCCGGTGTTGACGTGCCCAGCTTCCTGAACGGTCGTGAGCGTCACCTTGACATCACTACCGACCTGCTCAAACGTGGCCCGGCCGATCATGTCGGACCCGGTGAATTCCATCATGTCGCCCATGATGGGCGCGGCGCTGGCAGTCGA
>JAJDCT010000149.1 GCA_029260695.1 Phycisphaeraceae bacterium | reverse complement strand
TTTGCGTGGCTGCGCTACGTGACGATCGACCAGATCGACGAGCATTCGGCTGTGCTCAGCCCCACACCCGGGCACCGCGAGGTGATGCACTTCGCAAGCGATCAACGCCGGCTTCAGGAAATCACGGACGAGCTCACCCCGATCATCGGACGTCGTGTCCGTGTCAGCGTCCGCGCGCCTCGGGCAGAATCCGGACACCCCGAAGGTTCACCGAGCCCTAACCCGGCGAGCCAGGGCGCAGATCGCAGTGCCGACCGACGCGCCGCGATGGATCTGCCTCTGGTTAAACAGGTCATGGACGTCTTCCCCGACGCGGTGTTATTCGATGTGCGTGAGGAAACCGACGAGCCCAATTCGGCCGGATCAGACCTCGGGTAACCAACGGGATGCCGCCGACGGCTATAGCAAGCGGTGAAGCAAGGAAATTCACTCGTTTCTATTCCATTCCACAGGCGGATCTGGTAAGGTATGTTTGGTAAATGTGGGTTGGTTTATTTTATTCATGTCTTATTTGACGTAGGAGAGGGAGAATGAGAAATCAAGTGACGATACGCGCACTACTCGTGGGTGCTCTATGGTTGTCCTTCGTGACAACACCGATCATGGCCCAAGGTACGGCGGCGGGCCCGACGACCCAGCACTTGTTCGATTCCTCCTTGAACGAGGGTTGGATCGGTGGGCCGAACGACTTGATCAACGGCCCGGCGCCGTTCCCGATAGACCTGGACCTCAACGGGCAGCCGTGGACGAAGGACATCATCTCGTCGGGCATCTTTGTTGGTGGGGGGATGACGTTGCACGAAACCATACTCAATGCCGGGACCGAACCCTGGTGGGATTGGCACGAGCAAGTCACCGGCGCCGCCATCGGAGCGGGTTGGAACACGGTGGCGAGCGTGAAGATCAACGGTTCGCCGATCACATTCAACACAACGCTTGGCGCGGGGGCGGTGCTGACGCTGGACGGGTTCTCCCAACCGGTACTTCCCGGCGATGTGTTTGAGATCACTAAGACCCTGATCACAACAGATAATGTTGTGGGGTCCGCCCAGTTGCTGGTGACGATCACGGAATACCCGACACCCGAACCTGCGAGCATGACGGTGATGGGATTGGGGCTGCTGGCGATTAGCCGAAGGCAGAGGTAGTGAGATACCGATCACCATCTGCGCGTGTGTATCAACGATAGACCCGCCAGCGTCAAGATTGCGAGGCTCCCAGGCTCGGGGATATTGGTGGCGGCCTGGCTCGGCGGCTTCCCAGCGTTCCAGTTGCCAAGTACCTGATTCAAATCCTCGATACCCACAAACCCATCGCCGCTTGGGTCGCCCGACTGCCAGTTGCCTGCGGGGACCGGCTCGTTCCAAACACCCAGCACGAGGTTCAGATCCTCGATGCCCACGAACCCATCGAGGTTGAGGTCGCCGATCAACCCACCGAGCACGAGGTTGACGCTGTCTGCATCGGACGTGACGCTGAGTGTCAACCCGCTGAGTCCGGTGCTGTTGACGACGTTATTGAATGCGCCGGTGAGGTTGCCGCCGAAGGTGATGATGTCGAATGTCATGCCGGGGGAGAGCGTGAACCCCCCGAAGCCGGTGACGTCGAGCGTGCCGCTAAGCGCCACGTCGCCGGCGATGACCAGTTGATCGAACCCGCTGCCCGCGGTGAGGCCACCGAGTTCGGTGGTGAGGCTGCTGAAAAACCCGAAATTCACGTCGCCTCCGAAGCTCATGATACCCGGGCTGAACCCCGGCCGGGTGTCACCTTCGAGGAAGACGTCGCCTCCGCCGGCGGTCCCGTTGCCCGTCAAGGCGCCGAAGAATACGGCCGTGGAGCCCGCCGAGATATTGATCGCCGCGTTGTTGGCAATGTCGTCGAAGAACGTGACGTCGGAGCTTCCAGAGACAACGACGTTGCCGTTGTTGGTTACATCCCCGAAGACATCGGAGTGACCAAACGACAGCGAGACCGAGCCGTTGTTGGTCAGGCCGTCGTTAAAGCGGAGCACAGCATCTCGGGCGGCGATCAAACCGGTAGCCGCCTGGTTGGTCATCGGGCCGTTGACGGTGACCTGGCCCCCGACAGATTCGATCGACCCCGCGTTGGTGTGATTCGTACCGGTGAGAACCAAATTCTGCCCCGCCGTGACGCGGACTTGGCCTGTGGCAAGATTCGTGAGATTCGCTCCGACGGTCCCATCGCCACGGATCAGCCCAGCATTAGACACGCTTGGTGCGGAGAAGGTGCGCCCGTTCTGCAGTGACAGATCCCCCGACGCGTTGATGACGGCCGGTTCGATCGACCTGAGATCCCCCGACGACAGCCCGTTGAGCAGCAGCGTGGCGGTGTGGTTGGAGCCGTCGCCGAGTGTGAGAGACTCCAGGATCGTCCCGCCGGTTGGGACCGTGACCGTCAGCGCGTTGGCCGGGGCGATGGTCACGTCGTGGAATGAGTTGGGGACGACGGGTGTGTCGAAGTTCGCGGGGTTATTCAGGAACCCGGAAGTAGTAGACGACCAGTTCAGATCGGGGATGGAGAATAGGGCGATGGCTTGCCCCCCGTTTGCCAGGAACACGCGGTAGGTGATCTGCCCGACGTCGTTCATCGGTGCGCGGCCGGAGCCTGCGCTGGCCCTGTTGACGGAGATGAATGCGCTTGTG
>JAJDCT010000148.1 GCA_029260695.1 Phycisphaeraceae bacterium | reverse complement strand
TCGCGCGGATGGCCCTGCGGTATAGCCAGATGCCGGGGGCGGATAATGCGTAGATCACAAACGCGGCGGCGAGTGTCCCCTGGAGCCAGACGACCAGCAGCAGGCCGATGATCACGGCCTTGGTGACGGTGCCAAACGGTGCCCGGCCACGGACGTAGCGGTTCATCAGGTGCACATAGCGGAACCGGCTGACCATCGCGATCGCGGCGAGGAGGCTGATCAACACCATCGCTACGGCAGCGGCCCGGATCCTCAGATCGTCCGCGGGGTAGTCGGCCAGAAAGTCCTGGTGTAGCAGGATCAGGCTCGCCACGGTCCCCGCTGCGCCTGGCGAGGGCAGGCCCTTGAAGAGGCTGTGCGCCAACTCCCCGGGGTGTGATGTCTCAAGGTTAAACCGGGCCAGCCGCAACGCGACACAGGCGATGTAGATGCAGGCGACCACGATGGCCAGGCGATCGAAGAGGATGTTCCCACCGGGCTGAAGCTCCGAGACAAAGGGGGCTCGCACCCCGATGAGTTGCACGACCATGAAGGCGGGGGCGACGCCGAAGGTAACCATGTCGGCCATCGAGTCGAGCTGCGCGCCTAAGTCGCTGACACTGTCGGTGAGTTTGGCGACCCGGCCGTCCAGCCCGTCCATAGCCAGGCCCAGGAACACGAACGCGGCGGCCATCGTCAGCGGGGACCAGCCAAAAGGCAGCGGGTCACCCGCCGGGGGGGTCAGCCGTGAGGCGAAGAAGATCGATCCGAAACCACAAAGGAGATTCGCCAGCGTGAACATCGTCGGCAGCACCGCGATGCCACGGCGTGCCATCCGCCCGGGCAACCGCCGCCCCCCGGAGTTACCCCCGGAGTTGTCCCCGGAGTTCGCCCCTGGCACCCCCCCGCCGGGCTCCATGGGCTCACGTTCATCGTCCTGATCGACTACTCGGTAAGGCATCGGTATATCTTAGCGGGTTTTGCCCAACCCCCCGGCTGGGGTATCCTTACCGGCATGCCATCGCCTCAAAACCCTCCCATGGAACCGGCTATGCAGGCCGTAGCCGGCAACGACTCGCGGATGCCCGCCGCGGCGGTATTCGCCGTGAGCCTGGCGGTCCTGGTGGTCGCGTTCGTGCTCACCCCTAATGCCAAAGGCATCGGGACGCACAAGGCGATGGGGCTGCCGGCCTGCGGTTTACTGGAAACGACCGGGATCCCCTGTGCCACCTGCGGGATGACCACCAGTTTCAGTTACGCGGCCCACGGGGACCTGCTTTCGTCGTTCATCACCCAGCCCGCCGGGGCGTTGCTGGCATTGCTCACGGCGATGGCGGCCGTCATCGGGGGGTATGCCCTGGTTACGGGGATGAGCCTGGGACCGATTGGCGCGATGATCTGGCGGCCCAGGGTCATCATCGCAGCCGCCGCGGTCCTGTTGATCGCCTGGGGTTATAAGATTGTGGTCATCACCGGATATCTCGGAGCCAACACATGAGCCGTCAGACGACCCGGGGATCCGTATGGTTGATGCTGGCAGGCGTTTGTCTGCTCACGGCTGGCTGCGGCGCGATGCCCGGCGAGAAGGTCATGGTCGATGTCACGGCAGAGTACCTTGGGCTGGCGGACCAGCGTGTGGCCGTCCTGGTCGCGGCCGATGGGCATATGCTGCACAGCTACCCCCAGGCCCCGCTTCACTTGTGCAAGGCCATCACCTCACGGATCGCACGCCACGTCCCCGGTGTCACTACGACGATCCCCGATCAGGTCATCAGATTCCAGGAGGCCAACCCTTACTGGATGAACATGCGCTACGGCGAACTGGCTAAAAAATTAGACGTCGACAAGATCGTGTTGATCGACTTGGTCGAGTACCAGACCCACGAGCCGGGCAATGCCCATATCTGGCAGGGGCTGGTCACGGCGAACCTGGGCGTGATCGACGCTCACGCGCAGGACCCCGACAACTTCGTCTACTACAACACGGTCACGGCCCGTTACCCTGAAACCAGCAGCATCGGCCTGATCGACGCCGACAGCGATTCGACCCAGCTGGGGATGGTGCTCTTGTTCTCGCGGAAAGGCGGCGGGCTGTTTTATGACCACCAGGTCGAGGTCGATAAGTGATGCGTGCTGGCAGATACCGATTGGGCCGGCTCACGGTGTTAGCGGCACTGATATTTTCTGCGTTATCCGCCGGTGGCTGCGCGGAGCCGGGGTTCATCGCACACGTCATCGCGGGGCCCGATCATGTCAAGGCACGGTATACCCTTGAGCCGCGTCCGACGCTGGTGATCGTGGATGATCCGCAGAACGCGCTGGGCGATCCAAACTTCCCGGCGGTGGTCGGCGCGAACGTAGGCCACAACCTGATACAAAACGAAGTGCTGGACGCCGGCTTGGTCGTGTCGCAGGACCACCTGTCCTCGCTGGCGGTGCAGTTGGGTGACCGTTACCCCACAACGCCGATCGATCGGATCGGGACCCGGCTTAAAGCCCAGCAGGTTATTTATGTACGGGTCATTTCCGTGAAGATGCAGATCGCGGGCGCCTACTACCACCCCACTGCCGTGGTCGAGGTCAAGGTCATCGATGCCCAGACGGGGTCGCGGCTGTTCCCCAAGGCCGGCGAGTACAGCGACCCGGAAACGACGCCGCCCGGCCTGACGTTCCCGATCGAAATGAAGCGACAAACCCTCGACGAGAACCGCCGACACGCGCGGTCCATGCTGGCCCGGAGCCTCGCGGAGCGCATCGGCCTGGAGGTCGCACAGATATTTTACGACCACCTTCCGATTGATAATTCGCTTGGCCAATGACAACAGCGACATGTTTCACTCCCCTTACCGGGCCACCTTTCGCCGATGCCGACCTTGCACCTGATCGATGCCGACAGCACCCAGGCATGCCCCGCGGTCCTGGACATAATCCGTAGGCGCATCCAACTATCCCACAACCCTGACGACCGTCTGCTCCTGCTGGGGGGCGGCCCACTGGTCAAAGACGCACTGGCCGTGGGTATCCATCACGCACGCCGGCTCACGGTCCCGTTCAACAACCCCAGGCTTGCCCGGGCCATCAGACCGTGGGCGAAACACCAGAAACCATTTGAGCATATCCGTTGCTGGTCGCCAGGCGTGTTGTTGCTGGCCGTAGACCATTGGCCCGACACTCCCAAAGAGTTGATGCTCGTGCACCGCCCCACCGACAAGCAGATAGCTAAAGTAAAATGGGCGCTTACCCGTAGAAACACCGGCCCGATACAGATCAACACGCTGACGGACGTTATCCGTAACCATCTGGATTTGGCAGGCGTGCGTGCCCGTGTTGACCCGGCCCTCACACCGACACGAGAAGACGCCGCTAAACCACAGCCATCCCAAGCCGATCTCCGCAACGGCTGGGGCGCCTGCGATCCGAGCCATCGGGTGGTGGCCCTGCTGAGCGATCATGCGTTTCTGGTCGACGCGACACAAGCGGCGGCGATCACCAGCCTGGCGGGCGCTTCACTTGCCGACGGCAACGGAAAACCGCAAACGATCACGCTGGTGGTGCACCCGGACCAGCTCAACCGTCAACGTGCTCAGCGGTTCCTGGCCGACCAGTCCGTCGGGCACCGAGTTGTTCAAGACACCCGGATGCGTTGCCCGTGGCTGATCTTGCAGGGGTGCGACGCAGCGTTGGCGCTGGGGCAAGACGCCGGGGGCTTGAGCCTGCGTTGGGCGTTGGGTATGGGCTTGCCGACCATTACCTCCACCGAGGGCCCGGGCGGTGAAGCCGGTGGGCTGGCGTCCGACAAGGTCCAACTGGTCCTATCGCCCTCCAACGCCCATAAAGACCTCGCCCATGCGCTGCAAGGCGTGTTGACGGGAGAGGGGTGTCGGGGTGATGAAATTGTCGACTCGCGGGAGCCTGGGCAGATTCAGACCGCTACTATTACGCCGTGAGCAATCTGACCTTCCCCGACCTGGACACACTCTGCGAACACTGCGGCTACGTGCTCAAGGGGCTGCGCCCCGAGGGCGACTGCCCGGAGTGTGGTTTGGCTATCGCGGCCTCGTCGCCAGACCTGCGCATGGGGCCGGGCGGTGGGAATCAGGTGGAAAATGACCTGGTACGACGGCCGGGTGCGTTTTTCAGAACCATGTGTGTAGGCGGCTCTAACGCGCCTGCCAGATGGTTTATGTTAAAGACGGTATTGCTGATCGGCTTGCTTTGGTTGCTCTGGGACACTGTGGGGGGCACCTGGTCTCTGGAAGTTGATCTTATCGAGGCCGGTCTTGTTGTGGTGAGCCTCTATTTATTGAGCTATGTCGAGGCGTTGGGGGTGGTTTATTTCGCCCGAAGGCGGGGCTGGCGTGTGCCGTTTCGGCTGGCGGAGCGCGTGGTCTGTTACGCCACGGTGGGCTGGGTACCGGCCGCGATCTTGATGGGGCTCGCTCTGGATCGTTATGTGGCAGGCGATATCGACCGATGGATGAGCCGCCTGCTGGGAGCCTGGGGCCCCTTGCAGTCTATTGAGCTGCTGGTCCTGGTCGGTGCGGTGGCGATGTTGTGGTTTGAACTCCTTGTGTGGATAGGAGTTAGGCAGACAAAATACGCCAATTCCTGGGCCACCGGCCCGGTTGAGATCGTCGATGTCGAAAAAAGTGCGTCGTCTGTGGAAACTTGACTGACTCGACGCCACGGGGATAAGATCACGCTATACATGACTTTGAGCCGGTCGGAACCGTTGGGTTTGGACCCCCTCAAAGAGGCGGCGCCGCCGCCTGTAAGTTCCGTGTGACCGCCGTGTTTAACGGCGTTTTACCGGCACGATCCGGGCAGTTTGTTTCAGCCCGCATCGGTGACCGATCATCCGCATGGGTTTGCGTAAGCAGGCCCGACGGCCGCTTGTTACGACGGGCGGATAGATTAATGACGCTCTACCTTGACGCCTTAGAAAGTTCGGATCATCCAGCAGCACCCGGGGACCAGGGGAACGGGGACATCGGGGGGAATCGGGGGCGTGGACGCGACAACGTCTCCGCTCAACAAGCCCGCCTAAAACGATACCGGCGGTGTAAGCAAACGCCCCCCCACGCTGCGGCAGGCCAGACCCTCTGACCTGCGATCCGAACCGCCGGCAAGTTGGAGCCGATCGGTCGCCATGACGAGTTGACACCCGCGACGCTATGCGTCGGCGGACTGCCTCGTGGTTGTGCCCTAACCACCCGGCCTCGGTGCGTCTAAACGCCCACCTGGCTGGCATAAAGGGCTCGATACGTGAACACCATCTACCTGCTTGCACAAGACCTCGGCGGCAACGCCTGGCTGCTGTTCGGCCTGGGCGGGATTGTTCTGGGCGTGATCGGCACCATTACCCTGCGCAAATTTGTCGGCGTGCAGATTCTCTCACAAAGCCGACGCCAGGCAGAGGATCTCCTGGATAAGGCCAAGAGCGAAGCCCAGACCCTTAAGAAGCAGGCCGAGCTTGACGGGCTCAGCGAGCTGGCCAAGCGACGCGAAGGCTTCGAGAAGGAAGTCAACGGCCAGCGGACCGAGATCAAGGAAATCGAACGCCGGTTGACCAAGCGAGAGGACAACCTCGATCGCAAGCTGGACACACTCACGACCAAGGAAAAATACCTGGACGACATGGACGCCGGTATCAAGAAGCGCGAAACCCAGCTTGCAGGTAAACAGGACGAACTGGAAGCACAGATCGTTGAGCGCAAAGAATTGATCGAGGCCTCCCGCCGGGAACAGAAGCAGACGCTGCTGCGGATCGCAAACCTGTCCGAGGATGAGGCCAAGCGTGAATCGCTCAAGGCTGTCGAACGCGAGTGCCAGCACGAGGCCGGCCAACTCATCCAACAGATCACCGGTCGGGCCGAGGAAGAGGCCAAAGACAACGCCCTGAAGATCACGCTCCAGGCGATCCAACGCTACGCATCCGAGCACACCGCCGACTCCACCGTCAGCGCGATCCAGATCCCGTCGGACGACATGAAGGGCCGGGTCATCGGCCGAGAGGGCCGGAACATCCGCGCGTTTGAGAAGGCGACCGGCGTGGATGTCATCGTCGACGACACGCCCGGCGTCATCGTTGTCTCATGCTTCGATCCGGTACGACGCGCCATCGCCTCCGAGACCATGCACAAGCTCCTGGACGACGGGCGCATCCACCCCACCCGCATCGAAGAGATCACCGCGCAGGTAACCAAGGAGATCAACGAGCGCATCGTCAAGTTCGGCAAGGACGCCTGCATCGAAGCCAACATCCAGGGCCTGCACCCCAAGCTCTCCGAGACCATGGGCCGGCTGTACTACCGCACCAGCTACGGGCAAAATATCCTCCGCCACTCGATGGAGGCGGCCTACCTCTGCCAGGTCATCGCCGAGGAGCTTGGGCTCGACGGCGAATTGGC
>JAJDCT010000147.1 GCA_029260695.1 Phycisphaeraceae bacterium | reverse complement strand
CTTCGAGGATCACGACCTTGTCTCCGGGATTCAGCTCGCCCTCGACCTGCTTGGCCGTGCCGTAGCCCTTCTTCTGGTTGCGGATCAGGATGAAAGGTTTGTCGGCGGCGATCCCCGTCGCGCTGACCAGCGGCACCCCGCCCAGCTCCGCACCCGCCAGCCGGTCCACACCGCCGGGCAATGATTCGATCCGCTTGGCAAACCGTTCCGCCAGAGCCTCGAGGATGTCCGGCTGGGTCTGAAAAAGATACTTATCGAGGTAATATTTGCTCTTACGTCCCGAGCGGAGCGTAAATGCCCCCCGCAACAAGGCCGCGTCGGTGATGCTCTGGATCAATTGTTCGTCGGTCATGGCGCAAGTCTAGGATGGATTGCAAAACGTCGAAAGTCCAAGCCCCCACCCCTAGAACCAAACCGCACCATCCCTCGCTTGCGGTTTAGCGGGCGATCGCAGATCGCCGGGTCTTTAGGTCGTCCATGGCCCAGGGCCCGCCAACGTCACGGGTCGATCGGCGTTTGACTCCGATCCTTGAACGCCACCGCGAACAACAACGCCGAAACCCCCGCCGCCGCCGCCGACCATGCGAACACCGCCAGTGTCCCCGTCCCCGAAGAGTCCGCGACCAAACCCGCCAGCAGGGTCCCGGCGATCCGACCCGTCCCAAACACCACCATCGCGTACAACCCCTGGATCGAGTTGCGGTACGCCGGCTCCGCACGGTGATTCAGGTACACCGGCGGCGCGACGTGCACCACCAGCACCATCAGCCCGTGAAAACCCTGCGTCCCCACCGCCACCGCCAGGTTCGGCGCAAACGCCAACAACGCCATCCGAACCGCCACAACCGACACACCGATCGTCATCAACCACTTCAGCCCAAACCGTTTGAGCAGCCACCCAAACGCCAGCATGAAAAACACCTCGATCAACACCCCCACCGTCGAGATCGGCCCGAGCCACTGATTACCCACCCCGATCTCTCGGGTGAGATAGATCGGGTAGAAGGCGTAAAACGCCCCGACCGAAAGATGCACCAGCCACATCGCTACGCAGAATAGCGCGACGTCCGGCTGGAGCATCCGTCGTGCGGCCTGCATCGTCGGCGTCCCACGACCAGATCCACCCGGCGGCTCCGGGGGGTGAGGGTCCGGCACCTCCGCGCTGGGGCTTGAAATACTCACCGCACCTCGCGTCCGCGGCAGCAGCAGCGAGTTCCCGACCGCCAGCAGCCCGACCGCCGCGCCGCACAGCAACGACACACCGATCGATGCGCCCACAAAATCCGACATCAGCACATACAACACGATCGATGGCGCGATGAAGCCGACCGTCCCGTAAACCCTGACCCGGTGGTAAGGCAGGGTTGCAAGCCCCGCTTTCAGACGCCGACTGGTTTCGGTGAAGGTCAACCCGTCTTGCAGCGATAACACAGGGACAAACGCCAAGGAGAACAACCCGTGTACCGCCAAAATCCACCAGAACCCCCGGCTGGCCAGCAGCCACGCCAGCGACCCGGCCGAAACGGCGCACACCCACGCCAAAAGCGTACGGTTCTCGAAATGCAGGTCCGCCAACAACGTGGTCAGCACCGGCGTCAGCAACACCGCCAGCCCGCCCAGGCTCAGCACATACCCGACCTGGGTATCACTTAACCCGCGCTCCGCAAAATACACCGGCAGATACGGCAGCACACTGCCCATCACCGCAAACGTCAGGAAGTATTGGGCTTTGATTGAACGCACGGTGGGGGGAGGGTCTTGGGTCTAGGGTTCAGGGTCTAGGGTTCAGGGGCTGGGTTCAGGATTCACAGAAACATTACCAACGCCGGCCCTGAGCAGCGCGAAGGGCCGGGTCGGATGGTTGCTTCGGCCTCATGTCGGGTTTGAGTAACCAATGAGTCGCAAGCGACCCAGCTAAACGCTAATTACCAGCTTTCTTGATTTCGTGTCCCGCTACTGAGGCCGTCCAGCTCTTTCTACACTCACCGATCCCTCAGCTTTGCCAGCAGGCGCAGGATCTCCAGGTACAGCCACACCAGCGTCACCAGCAGGCCAAACGCGCCGTACCACTCCATGTACTTAGGCGCCCCGCGCTCCACACCGGTCTCGATAAAGTCGAAGTCCAGCACCAGGTTCAACGCCGCGATGATCACCACGATCACGCTGAACCCGATCCCGATCGGCCCGGAGCTGTGGATGAACCCGATCCCCGCGCCCCCGAACATGTTCATCACCATCGACACCAGGTACAGCATCATGATCCCCCCGGTCGCGGCCATGATCCCCAACTTAAAATTCTCCGTCGGCTTGATCAGCCCGCTGGTGTACGCGATCAACAACGCCGCCAGCGTCCCGAACGTCAGCCCGACCGCCTGCACCACGATGCCCGGGTAGTGTTGCTCGAACATCGCCGAGATCGCGCCCAGGAAAAGCCCCTCCGCCGCCGCGTAGATCGGCGCGGTGTAAGGCGACACCGACGGCTTGAACGCCGTGATCAGCCCGAAGATCAACCCCCCGATCAGCCCGCCGATCATCCAGGGCATCACCGGCCCCATGCCCTGTGCCTGATTCGTCATCTTCCATGTAAACGCCCCGGCCGCGACCAGGATAATCAGCAGGAACCCGGTCTTGGTCACCGTCCCCTGCAGGCTCATCAGGTCCGACCGCTCGCGGGTATCAAAGGATGCCCCGAATTGATCGAAGGTTCGGTCGTTCAGTGCCGGGTTCGCGGTGCGCATCATGGCTAGGCCCTTGGGTCGGTTAACAGGTATTGGATGGCAGATCATATCCGATCGGCAGGGGGGGCTGAATTGCCACCCTATAGCTATGCCAGTTATGTTATTCTGAGTAATGGATGCGGGCTTATTTTATGTAGTCTTATCTGGCCGCGAGGGAATCATGATTGTACTACGACATCTAATGTTGGTATGTGCCCTATTGACATCTCTGGCGGCTGTGGGTGGTTGTGGAGAACAGTCTAATCCAGAAGCCATGGGTAGTTGGAAGTCAGACGACGGACGGGTGATTACCATCAAGGCAGATGGTCGACTGATGGATTGGAATCTTAATAAAACAGGTGCCATGCGAGGTGACTATGAATGGCAAAATTCAGACACAGTCAAATTCTACCCCAAGATCGATAACATGGGTGATGGAAAGATATATGTGTTGGATGGTCCCACGTACAAGATAATCTCACTTGCGGAACAGGTCATCGTTCTTGAGGAACACCACGCTAACGGCAAACTCAATAGCCGATTTACAGGAAAACAAGTCGATTCAACCGGTTCGCCGGCAATCGGCTCTCTAGTGGGACGATGGCGTTCTGCCAAAGGGCTACCCATTGATAAGAGGATTTTGCAGGAATTGTTTCAAAGTGCCTCGGACTCCAAAACCGGTGGGTTGACCGGAGAAAAATCTAATGTAGATGAACCGGAAGCTGAAGTGTTTGTATTTAATGCGGATGGAACAATGACCCTTTTGGCCATTACATCGAATGCCGCTTATGCTGACGATTCAGGTGTGATTCGTGGGCTCGAAGGGCATTATTGGATGGCCGACGAAACGTCGGTCACAGTTTACTCGGGGTGGCCTCCGGAATCCATGATTTATGAGAAGCGGATTGACGATGAAGGGCAACTATTCATGAATGACAACGGCCCGTATATTCACGAAGACGCTGGTTCAAATTGACTCAGTAGATTAACTCCACGCCAGCGTTGAACGGGAATGCTTCTGTAAAGGCAGCGAATATCAATGCTGAGGGGGTGGCATCCTCCGCTGCAGGCCTGAACCGACCTATACTTAAATTAACCTACTAGTCTTTGACCTTTGACCCTTGACCCTGAGCCCATTTCCACATGCGTTACGCCCTCATCATCGCCGGCGGATCGGGAACCCGGCTCTGGCCGATGTCCACCCGTGGGTTGCCCAAGCAACTCATCCCCTTCATCGATGGCAAGAGCCTCCTGCAAGTCGCCATGCAGCGCCTCAAGGGACTGGTCCCCGACGAGCAGATATATATCTGTGCCGGTGAGTCCCAGCGGCAGGCCATGCTCGAGGGCCTCCCCGGGCTGACCCCCGACCGCTTCATCGGCGAACCCTGCGGGCGCGACACACTTAACGCCGTGGGCCTCGGTGCCGCCGTCCTTGGCCGAAACGACGAGAACGCCATCGTCGCCGTCTTCACCGCCGACCACCTCATCCAGCCAGAAGATCAGTTCCGCCAGGTCGTCGATACCGGCTACAAGGTCGCCGAGGAACAACCCAACACACTCGTAACCTTTGGCATCAGCCCCACACACCCCGCTACCTGCTACGGCTACCTACAACTCGACGAACCCCTGACACAACACAACGCATCGGTCGTCAGCGAGTTCAAGGAAAAACCCGACCTCGACACCGCCACCGCCTACCACAAGGCGGGCCCCGAACAATACCTCTGGAACTCCGGCATGTTCGTCTGGCGCAGCAGCGCACTGATGGACTGCATCCGCCGATTCTGCCCCGACAACTACCTGGGCATCTCCGAGTGCGCCGACGCCTGGGATTCCAACGAACGCACCGAAACCCTCGAACGGATCTACCCCACACTCGACAAGGTCAGCGTCGACTACGCCGTCATGGAGCCCGCCAGCAAGGACCACCGCGCCAAGGTCGTCGCCGTCCCCATGCCCCTGAGCTGGCTGGACGTCGGCAGTTGGCCCGCGTTCGCCCAGACACTCGACAAAGACCCCGCCGGCAACACCACCGACGGCGGCAAGTCACACCTGCTGGATTCCAGAAACACCCTCATCGCATCCAACGACGCCAACCATCTGATCACCGCCATCGGCTGCGACGACCTGGTCATCATCCACACCCCCAACGCCACCTTAGTCTGCAAAGCCGACCAGGCCGAAAAGATCAAAGACCTGCACAAACAGGTCGGCGAGAAGTTCGGCGATGAGTGGCTCTAACAAATCAAGCCGACACCGCGAAGATTCGAAGATCAAAAGGGGCCCAGAATATAGCCGCGAATAAACGCGAATGGGACCGGACTATTACGCCCTTACCCTCCCTCCCCATTTGCGTTTATTCGCGTTCATTTGCGGCTAAAAAATCCTGTTTGCCTACGCGCCTTGGCGGTTCGCCCCTCTTAATCAACGTACAATCCCCCCATGCGATACCTGGCGATCGACTTAGGCGAGAAGCGTACCGGCCTGGCGGTGGGGGACGATGTGACCGGGATCGCCTCGCCGTTGGAGGTGATCCAGACCGCGAGTGCCGAGGTTCGACTTAAAGAATTTGAGCGCGCGATCGAAGAGCAGGGGCCCGACGCACTCGTCCTCGGCGTCCCTCTGAATATGGACGGCTCCGAGGGCCCGGGCGTGACCAAGTCCAGGGAGCTGGCCAAGGAACTCACCGCACGCTTCGGCCTGCCGGTGCATCTCTACGACGAACGCCTCACCTCCGCCGCCGCAGACGAACAGATGGCGCAGTCCGGCCTGACACGAGGCCAGAAAAAGGCCCGACGCGACGCACTCGCCGCCGCCGCCATCCTCCGCAACTTCCTGGCAAGCCAAAGCAACCCGGAAGACGGGTAATAGCTCCGGGGTGGACCGGGACTCATACGTACTCTGCTTGATTCGTCGGCGGCAGTTTTCCCTCAGCCCCCCGCCTTTGCCGGGGGATTGGCCATGATGATGGGCACGAGTTTTAATCGTGTTCCGTATCATTCTATGGATGTGTGTATGCTGCCCGACCTGAGGGTCGGCCCCGTCGTGCTTAAAACAGCACGCCGTAGATCACCATGAAAAACGCCAGCGCCGTGGTGACCACGCCGGCATACCCGACCGTGTCCCGCATCTCCGGCGACAGCCGGTTCAACGGCCGATTGATCTTGCCGCAGATCTGCCGCAAGGCATGTTCGGCCTTCTTCAGCCCTTTGGGATTGACGACCGCGGCACGCGCCGATGTCACGTCTTCATAGAGCGGTTCATCGGCAATAGGTTCGGCCATATTTTCGTCTGGCGTCGCTACCGCAGCCGGTTGCGCGTCTTCATCCAACTCGTTCGCCACATCGGCGGCGCTGGCACCTATCGCCTGCACCGGTTGGGGTTCGGTTGCCGCAACGGGCTCCGCAGTTGGTTCGGGCTCTTGCTCGGCCGCCTTCTCTGCCGCTTCACACTCAGCCTGAGCCAGGGCCTCGGCCTCCTGTTCGGCTTTGGCCTCCTCGGCAAGGACCTCGTCCGTGCCTGGCACGGCAGCCTCGAGCTCCGGACCATGCTCGATCGCTTGCTCGGCCGACTCCGCCAGCATCGCGTCGATCTGATCGATCGATACCGCGCTAGCCGGCTCGGCCGACTCCGTAGTTGGCTGGGGTTCTGCCTCTTCGGAAGGGGACGACTCGACCTGTTCAGTCGGTACCGGTTGGGGTTCGGCTGCCGCCGCAACTTCCTCTGCCTCGACAGGTTGGGGAGCTTGCTCAGCCGCTTCGGTTGCGGGATCTCCGGCCGAGATCGCATCCGCACCTTTGTTCTGCACATCATCCAGCAGCCCCTGGATCTGGCTCGCTAAATCGTCTTCACTGAATGCCGCGACCGGTTCGGGCTTGACTTCTTCGACAGCCGGTTCGGGTACGACCGCGGAAGCCGCTTCTGCCGGGGCGTCCAGCGTATGCGGTGGCTCATCGGTCGCCGCTTCGATGGTGCTATCGATCTGTTGGTCCAGCAGGTCAGACGCCATCGAAGCAATCGTCTCGAGGTCCAGGCCCTTGCCTATGCCCGCCGGCTCCGCCGTCTCATCGCTTTCTTGAGCCGGGTCGACGCTGGCTTGATCGGAGGTGTCAGAACCC
>JAJDCT010000146.1 GCA_029260695.1 Phycisphaeraceae bacterium | reverse complement strand
CTGTCATGGCTCATCCCGTCGCCCCCCCACCCCCAGCTGAGCGACCCAATCTGTGCGTCGTGATACGGTCCGAGATCATCCCGAGGATCAATGCCGGACATGTATGCGCCCAAGAACTGGGTGTGCCCGTGCATAACACGGAAACACTGCCTGAAGATTTCGATGCGGTGCTGGTGGTAACGGATCGGCGGCTGGAGTTGCGTGTGCTGCGTGGCGATGACGCCCTGATCGGCGGTCACGGCGTGGCCAGTGAGCTAGTGGCTATGGACACCACATCGGGTGCCGGGCGGAGCCTGGGACAGCCGTTACTCAAAGCCATTGGGATCAAGCGGCGTAACCCGTATCGCCCCAGAGTCCTCGATGTAACGGCGGGGCTTGGCGAAGACACCTGGGTGATGGCATCGGTAGGTTGTGCCGTATCCGCTTGTGAGAGGAACCCGGTAACGCAAACCCTGCTGGCCGACGGGCTTCGCCGGGCAAATGAAATGGCCCCAGAGACGGCGGGACGGATTGAGCTGACCAAGGGCGACGGCGTGGCGGTGTTGCTTGACATAGCCAAGTCGGATCGCGCGGACCGGCCAGACGTGGTGTACCTGGACCCGATGTTCCCGCCCGGGCGTAAGACCGCCGAGCGTAAGGCCATGCGTGTGTTGCGGATGATCAGCGGTGACGATCCCGATGCCGACCGGCTATTAAGTGCGGCGTTAGAAGTCGCGACCAACCGGGTGGTGGTCAAACGCCCGCTGCGTGGTGCCCCCCTTCCCGGCCCCACGCCATCGGTCTGCCACAAGGGCAAGAGCTTGCGCTTCGACGTGTACCCGTGCCTCTGACCGCACCTCTATGCGGCTACAGCCTGCGACCTATCGCAACACATTGGGCCTGCCACCCTCGGTAGGATCACAGAACCATCGACTCTTGCGGATTCTGCATGAGTCATGGGCGGCCGTTCTTCCCTCAGCCCACGCTTTGCCGGGGAATTGGCCATGATGATGGGCACGAGTTTTAATCGTGACCCGACTCACCTGACCAGCGGTTCGACCCGTGGATTAAGCGTCCGTCACCACCGGTGCTGTGCCTGCGGTGTCCTCTTGGACGTGGCGTGAACCACCCAGCATCAGGACCGGGCTGGCGATGGCGACCGAGCTGTAGGTACCGACGAGGACACCGATCAGCATGGCGAAGGCGAACCCATGGACGCCCGGCCCGCCGAAGACATAAAGCATCCCGACCGCCAGCAGCGTCGTGCCTGAGGTCAGCACGGTCCGGCTGACGGTCTGGTTGATCGAGTCGTTGATGACCGACGGGGTGGCGGAGGACAGCCGGCCTCGGTTCTCACGGATGCGGTCGAAGACGACGATGGTGTCGTTCAGCGAGTAGCCGACGATCGTCAGGAACGCGGCGACCATGGCCAGGTCGATCTTGAACGGCTCAAGCATGAGCACCCCGCCGACGGCCTGGTAGACCCAGGCACTCAGCGCGATCAGCCCCAACGAGATCGCCACGTCGTGGACCAGTGCGACGATCGCGGCGAACCCATAGGTGAAGCTGCCGAATCGGAACCAGATGTAGACGATCACGGCCAGCAGGGAGAGGGTCATGGCGACGATCGCCTGCTGCTTCATCGTGCCGGAGACCTGGCTGGAGAAGTTGGAGACGCTGCCGAGGCTGGTGTCGCGTTGGCAGGCGTCACGGGCGAGCTTCCATTCGGAATCGGCGAGCCCGCCGATGTCTGAGAAGTTCTCGGGGGTCTCGACGTAGTTGGTCTCGGCGTCGTGGGTGACGATCACCGCAGACCGGTACAGGGTCTGCCCATCATCCGACGTGCCCGCGGCGTCCAGCCCGATGACGACCGCCTCGCGGTGGCCAAGGCCCTCATACTTAGGCAGCATCCGCATCCGCTTGATACGCTGCGCCAGGTCGGCCTGGGTCACGGGGGGCGTCATCTCGTCGAGCACCACAGCGACACCACCGACCGATTCAGCGACATCGGTCCTGACATCCGACGCCCGGCCGATATTTTCACCCAGAGAACTGCTCCTGATCGGGTAGACTGGGGCGTTATTGACCTCGTCGACCTGGATCGATGCGAAAGACACGGGTCGCTCGGTATCCAGCACATCGGAGAAGGCGTCCTTGATTACGGCGCTAACCGCCTGCGTATCTTCGATCAGCGTTGAGATGCCAAAGCCTTGCGCAGCCAAAGTGCCGTCTGGCAGGGTCTTGGTCTCGCCCTCTGTCACGATGCCGCCATCTGCCGCGCTGATGAATAACGAGAAATCAACCTCCCTGGGTTCCGGGAGGTCACGGACCGTCGGATCGTTCTGAGCATCGCGTACCCGTGCCAGGGCCTGATCGTAACGCTCCTGGGCTTGCTTGACTCTCGGCTCCAGAGTCTTGTAGACCTCGGCGAGATTGGCTGGCGGCGTCTTGCCTTCCTGGATGAGCTTGCCGGCCTCGCCGTAGGCCCTGAGCCTGGCGCGGGCGTCTTTCAGAGTAAGACTGCTGTCCTCTTTGAGCGTGAAGCTCACTTTCGTGCCCGAGCGGAA
>JAJDCT010000145.1 GCA_029260695.1 Phycisphaeraceae bacterium | reverse complement strand
GTGAACCGCTTGTCGCAGACGTTGCACTGCCGGCGTCTGCGGATGGCTTTGCCGCCGTCGCTGGAGCGTGAGTCGATGACCTTGTCGTCGTTGTCGTGGCAGTAAGGGCAACGCATGGGTGACGCCAGTATCCGCTTACAGGCGCGGGGGGTCAATACGACACACACCAGATATGGCCTCAACCAAACCCGAACTTCAGAGATCCGAATCAATCAATACTTATATTTAACTTAAATATGGGTTTAATTTTGTGTGGTCATTCGCGGGGTTGCAGACGTGTACGCGGGTTCGAGCGCGGCGAGGGGTTGGGAGGCGCCTGCCGTATGGCGGGGGCTGGGTTAGGTGGCCCGCACAACAGTCTTTGGAAGTCAGCAAGGGCCAGTTAGACCTCGGCCCGGCAAGGGGCTACTCTCGGACCTATGAGCTTACGTATCGTATTCCTCGGCGACATCGTGGGCGGCCCCGGCTGCAAGGCGGTGTCACAACTGGTCCCCGTCATCCGAGAGCGTTGGGAGCCGGACCTAGTGATCGCCAATGCCGAGAACTCCGCCAACGGGACCGGCCTGACCCCGGAAATCTACAAAAAGCTGTGTGACCGGGGCATCGATGCGATCACGCTGGGCGACCACGTTTTTAAAAAGAAGCAGATCGTTCAGACCCTCCAGACCGAAACCAATATCATCCGCCCGGCGAACCTGTCCCCTGGGGCTTCGGGCAAGCGGTGGATGTGTGTGAAACCAAAATCTGAAGACGGGCAGGAGAAGCCCGGCGGGGCTGGGGGGCCGGGCGTGTATGTCCTGACCGTGCTTGGGCGTATCTTCATGAACATGCCCGCCAACGACCCGTTCGCGGCGGTGGACTCCATACTCGATGAATTGCCTGAGCGTGACCCGATTGTGATTGTGGAGGTCCATGCCGAGGCGACCAGCGAGAAGATCGCGATGGGCTGGTATCTAAACGGCCGAGTGACGGCGGTGGTAGGAACGCACACGCACACGCCGACCGCCGATGCACGGATCCTCCCGGCGCAGGTCGATGGCACGGGTACGCCGTGTGTCGGGCCCGGGGGTACCGCCTACATCAGCGACCTGGGGATGACCGGCCCGCACGACTCGGTCCTGGGTCGACGCGCCGACCGGGTGGTTGCGCACATGACCACGAACATGCCATTCCCCTTCGATGTCGCCGATGGCAACCCGCGTGTGCAGGGGGTGGTGATCGATATAGACACCGGTTCCAAGCGTGCGACCGTGATCGAGCACATTGATCTGGCTGCCGACATGACCAAGCCACCTTTCGCCAATGGGTGATACTGGCAGATCGCTGTCAAAAGCAGCCCTGCGTCATGACCCATCGCCAACGCAGGCCTCGCGCTTTGTGCTGGCTGCTCTGTCCAAGAAAAACTCCTTTTAGCCGGATATCTGGCACCGTTGTCATAACCGTTACAGCTTGACCCATATGTATAGATGGATTGGCACGGCTATCGGTTCTGAGCTAGTTCGATCCCGCTTTTTTAGCCTTGCAACCATCAGGTTAGCGAAGACCGGGGTGATTCAGGTCGATCTTTCTTAAATATGCCACCCTCTGCACAATCAGGCCCGGTGCGCAAACCGTCGGCATCGGCAGGTACAGCCGTCTCGCGCTCGTCGCCCGACCCGGTCAGGCACGACCCCCCGCTACAGCACAAGGTCGGGCTGTTGGTAACGCTGGCGTGTGTGGGTGGTTTTGGGCTTGGGGTCCTTGCGCAGCGGTTTGATGGCGTGTTCTGGAAACTGTCCGGGTTGATGGTGGTGGGGTTGGGTGTGCTGTGGTGGATCTCGGGTTGCTGGGTGTCCAGCCCGTTCGGCAAGCTAGCCGATCAGGCTGAACGTATCTCGCGTACCGGGCTGACCAGTGCTTTGCGTCAACTGCCCGTCGGGAGGCGAGACGAGATCGGCCGGATCGCCAAGGCCCTGCACACCATGGGCATCGCCGCGGCGCGCAGCCACATGGAAGCCCGCTCGCTCAGGAGCACGCTGGACCAGCGCGTCGTGACCGCCACCAGGCGAGCGACGCAGGAACTCAGTCGGCTTGTCATGCGCGATGCCCTGACCGACGTGGGCAACCGACGGTTCCTCGATGAAAACCTGGAACCGTTGTTTACTTCCGCTAAAACGTCGGGGACCGATCTGGCATGTGTCATGATGGACCTGGACCACTTCAAGCAGGTCAACGATGAATTGGGCCACGAGGCTGGCGACCACCTGCTGGTCTTCCTCGCGGGACTGATCCGTGCGACCAGCCGGCATGACGACCTGGCTGTCCGTCTCGGCGGGGATGAATTCCTGCTGGTCATGCCGGGGACCACCACACAACGGGCCGAAGAGGTCGCCACGATGATATGCAAGCTCTTTACCCGTCAGGCCTACACCATGTTTCCCAATACCCGGATGCTGGATCTGTCTTACGGGATCGCCTCGCTCACCGCCGACCCAGGCCCGGACGCCAAGGCCCTGCTTAGGACAGCGGATCAGCGTCTGTACGCCAACAAGCGTTCACCCAAGCCGTAACGCCCCATCGTGGTACAAGATATCCTTGCCGCCCGCACTTTACCCCGGCAATCAACGCCCTAGAATAATCAGTGATCGACTTTGCCTTTTTTCAGGAAGGCCCCCATGTCGTCGCGGAGCGCGATCGACAGCCCGGTGCACATCCGGCCACCCGCGGTCGCGGGCACGTTCTACCCCGCAGATGCCGGCGCGCTTCGGCGTGAGGTGTGTACCTACATGGACGGTGTGGACCCGTCACTGCGCCAAGCCTCACAACAAATCGACCCGCCGATCAGAGCCATCATCGCCCCCCACGCCGGGTATCGTTTCAGCGCGCCGGTAGCTGCGTCGGCGTACACTTTCGTCGAGCCCCTGCGTGGACGTATCAACCGGGTCGTACTGATCGGCCCGTCACACCGCGTGGCGTTTGCCGGCCTGGCGGGCAGCTCGGCCGCGGCGTTTGATACGCCCCTGGGCGCTGTCCCG
>JAJDCT010000144.1 GCA_029260695.1 Phycisphaeraceae bacterium | reverse complement strand
GCGTGCTAGCGCTTCATGCAGCGCCTCGGGGCCGGTGCGTTTGGCGTTACGGACCTGGGTGTCCCAGGTCGCCTGGCGGTCCCGATTCATCTGCCCATGCAGCCCGGTGATCTCGTGCATTAATTCAAGGCGCTGCTGGCGTAGATTGAAAACAGCCGAGCCCATCACCACCGCAAGCACCAAGGCCGTCAAAAACTTGGCGAACATAGTGCTGTCCGGTGCGGTTTACAGATACGGTTACGGTCACGTCGTGGTAACGGCACCCTGCGATTTCGGGGAGCGTTACAGGTTGGCAATTCTGCTAACCCTTCCAGGGCACCCAAGTGATATCCGAGTCGTCTTATCGGGGGATGCGTAATTTTTGCCCAACGATGAGGCGGTCCGGGCTCTTGAGTCTGTCGCGGTTGGCCTGGTAGATCACCTGCCACTTGCCGCCATCGCTCAATGTTTTCTCCGCGATCTCGGTGAGGTTGTCACCGGGGCGGACGGTGTAGGTCTGGTCACCGCTATTTGGCTTAGGTGTCTTGCCGGGTGTCGAGGTGGTTGCTGGGGTGCTGTCAGCCGCGCCGGGCAGACGCAGCTTCATCCCGACCTGCAAGCCTTGCGGGTCGTCCAGCTTGTCACGGTTGGCATCCATAAGATCTTGCCACCGGGTAGCGCTGCCCAGGTGCTTGGTCGCCAGTTCCGAGAGCGTGTCGCCGGACTCAACAGTGATAGTTTTTCCGGGACGCTGAGTGATACGGGTATCCACGCGGACGCTCTGCTCGCTGCCTGCAGAAACGCTGTCCAGGCCCAGAACCGCATCGTCACGCTTGGGTATATTCAAGACCGCTCCGAGTTGGACCTGCCCGTCTCGCGTGACCTTCCCGGGGTTGGCGTTTGCGATGGTGCGCCAGTAGTCGCCGTTGCCGTAGTGACGCCGGGCGATCTTGGTGAGCGTCTCGCCTTTGAGGACGGTGTGGCGGATCACCGAGTCAGCGCTGCGTGGCGTGGGTACATAGCTAGAGGGGGCGTCCGTTGCGGTGGAGATCGCGGTGGTGTGGGGTAGCTCGGCGTTGTCCTGGCCGACCCGGAGTGTGGGAACCTGGCCATCGGTTTGGTAGCGTGACGAGCCATCGACGTTGTAGGCGGTCAGCGGGCGGTTGGTGCTGGCCGAGGAATCAGGCGTTGTGCCGTCCGCCTGCCTGGGTGACACCGCTGAGGGCAGCCTGTCGCTTGGGATAAAGAAGTTACTTGGTGGCTCGATCACCGGACTGGTGCCAGCCGGCTGGTTCCCGGGGGTTACGAAGCCGGGGTTGCCAGCGTCTCCGGGGGTGGGTGAGCCCGCATACCCCGAAGCCGGTGCGGCGTCCGAGGCGTCGATCGACCGCTGGGCCTCTTGGCCGAAGCCGGTGAAGTCCGCCGCGCTCGGTTTTTGTGTGAGTTGGTCGCTGATGATGATCCCAATCAAGAGGATCACACCCATGCCCAGGAGCAGCCCGATTTTTGTTTCGCGTGTCATGACCTGTATCCGTCCTTGTGTCAGGCCCAAGCCGTCATCCATGACGGTCGGAAGTTGATGTTAACGCAATTTTAGCCCGTCGTCACACCCGAAAGGGGCTTTGCGGTTTTCGTATCTACTGGCTAGTCCTGCCTTTGGATGCCACGCAGTTTCGCGCTTCGACTGCGTGGGTTTTGCCTGGCCTCTTCGTCGCCAGCCGTGACCGGCTTGCGTGTCAGCACGGTAAAACCCGCGTCCTGACCCAAGCCCGCAAACGCCCGCTTGACTCGGCGATCTTCCAACGAGTGGAAACTGATGATCGCCGCACGCCCACCCGCCCCCGGATTCAGCCCCCCCGGATCCACTCCCCCCGGATTCACTCCCGGATTATGCCCCGGAATTAGGCCACCAGGATTCGATCCCCCCGGCTTCAACATCCCCGGCAACTCCGCAAGCAACCCGTCTAACGCACCCAACTCGTCATTCACCGCGATCCGTAGCGCCATGAATGTCCGTGTCGCCGGGTCGATCCGTTTGCCTCGGCGCCCTGATTTCGCGGAACCTTTCGATCGAGCGCCTTGTGTCGGGCGGGGGTACGCACGGCGGACCAGTTCCGCCAGCCCGCTTGTCGTAGTTATCGGCTCCCGCTGGCGTTGCTCGACAATTTTCCTGGCGATACGTCGGCTCAGTCGCTCCTCGCCGAATTCATAAATCAGGTCCGCCAACTCACCCTCCGGCAGCGTGTTCACCAGCCGTTCGGCCGTGACTGTCGCCCCCGTATCCATCCGCATATCCAAGGGGCCATCCTCGCTGAACGCCAGACCCCTCGCCGGGTCGTCCACCTGGTTCGAGGCAAACCCAAGGTCAGCCAGCACCCCGTGCACCTCAGCAATCCCAAGTTGTTTCAACACCCACCTGGCGTCCCGGAAGTTCGCGTGCATCACCTCCAGCCCGGCCCCTGCCTCCTTGGCGATCGGTGCCAGCCGCTCTCGGCTGTACGCCACATTCCCCGGGTCCATATCCAGCCCCACATACCGCCCGCCCGGCCCAAGCCTAGGGATCAGTAATGCACCATGCCCGCCACGCCCAGCCGTGCAGTCCAGCAATACCTGCCCGGGTTGGGGATCAAGCAGTTCGACCACCTCGGCTGGCAGCACCGGCAGGTGGCCAGAACCGTCAGATGCGTCGTTCTTGTAAGGGGCTTCGGCCATCCCTCCGTTATACCCGCCTGATGCAAGTCGATCCTGGGCGGACTGATTAAAAAAGATTGAATAGGGTCTTGACAATTAATTTGCAAATCAGTATAGTTTGCTATACAAACTTAAATGGGTGGGCGGACTGCAGGAAAGGAATAGGCCATGAACGAGATCCAGGGAGCGGCGAAGCTGGAATCGAAGATCTACACCGGCTATTGGCAGGACGGCACGGTGGACCTTGTGGCAGGGGGGTGTCTGGCCCTGATCGGGCTTTCCTGGATCAACGGCTACCCAGCGTTGGGGGCGATCGTCCCGGCCCTCGGGGTGCCTGTCTGGATGGCCCTTCGCCAGTCGGTGACCGTGCCGCGGATGGGGCAGGTCAAGTTTTCTCAGCAACGTGAGGCACGCCAAAGGCGCGGGTTGGTGTGGACCTTAGGGCTTGGAGTCGCGGCGCTGCTGCTGTTCGCCTCGTTGTATGCGCTCGCCGCGGTGCGCCCCGAAAGCGACTCAGATTTTCTCGCGGTGAAAGTGCAATGGATCGCGGCGCTCCCACCTGTCCTGCTTTCGGTGTTGGCGTTGTGTGCGGCACTGATGCTCGGGCTTGGGCGTTTTGCGGTCTACGCCGGTGTCCTCGTGCTGGCGGGCTTGGTCGTCGCGGTAGCCGACCTCGACCCCGGTTGGGGCATGTTCGGTGCGGGCGCTGTTGTGTGGGTTGCTGGGATCGTAATCCTTGCCAGGTTCATGAAGCGATACCCCCCCGAGCCAGCGGACTCCTGAAGAAGGGCGATAGGTCATGGACACCTCCTGGCACAACTCGATCGACAAGGTCATCCACGAGCCCGCCCGGCTGAGCATGCTCGCCTGCCTCTACGTCGTCGAGTCCGCCGACTTCGTCTTCCTCCAACGTCAGACCGGCCTCACCGGCGGGAACATCTCCTCGCACATGAGCAAGCTCGAAGAAGCCGGCTACGTTAAGGTCGAAAAAACGTTTGTGGGCAAGCGCCCCAACACATCCTTCCAACTGACAGAGCCCGGCCGAAAGGCGATGGAGGTGTACTGCGACCGGATGAAAAAAGTGTTGGGAGATTTGGCGGGTTGACGGGTGTGACGGATGGCAAGAATAACCGCCTACGAGGCTTGCAGCCGTAAGCCTATTTGGACAGCGAAATATAAAAAGATGGAGCACTTCAAGAGTGCTCCATCTTTGTTTGTTGTTGATACGGTTGTGCTGTGATGTTCTTTAGCGTCTGCGTCGAGCGATCAGCAATCCACCCGCGGCCAACAGGCTCAGCGTACCGGGCTCTGGGATCAGTTCGGCGCGGATGAGCCAGTCATCGGTCGAGTTCGGCGGCAGCAGCCAACCACGGCCGACCGCGGTCGAGCTGTCTCCAGGGATCCGGTGTCCATCGGCCAGGAAACTAAACACAAGCCCACTGCCATTGAGTTCCCCGACAATGTTGGTGACGTTCAGCAGCGGGTCGGTGAGGATGCCTGATCCGCTGGTGGCTGTGAACCCGGTCGTGCCTACCGCTGTGACACCGGTAAGGACGTAGTTAACCGTCCATATATCGGTGGTGGCGTTGTTATGCAGTGTGCCGGCGATCGTCGCGGTCACTCCGCCGTCCCAGGTCAGCGTCGTCGAGGCACCGCCGAGATCGACGCTGAAGACGTCATTAGTCGCATCGACACGCAGCCCGTAGTCCGGGCCGAGGTTGCCGAAGCCGTGATCGTGAAGCTGATAGACCCCAGGCCCGAGTGTGCCGACAGCGAAGCTGGTTTGCGCCGTCAACAACAGCACGAGTGCCGTCGCACCGGTCAATAGCCGTAACGTTAAAGTCATCTTTCTCACCCTCCAAGCAGCCGACTGTAAGGCTGAATGATATATGCGCTATGTTTTTAGAAGGGCCCGCCCCTTTTCCCGATCAATCGGGTTGCGCTTTTTCTCCATCTCTATTTATAAGAGAATACGCCCATTTGTCCACAAAAAAAGTGGTAGATTTTCATGTTAAGTGGGTGGGTTAAACTGGGTAATTAACACCAGGCGTTTACAGCGATTCAGGCATATTTCAGATTAAAACATCCTAAAGTATCAATGTACATCACAGCTAAGACGTCGCTGCTTCGGTAGGCATGTTTGTGTGGGCACGGCTGTTAAATTGGCCGTTGTATTTGAGTCCGTTTGGTGCCGTCGTAGAATGACTCTCATGCCAAATACCTTCCACGCTACGACCGTGCTTTCGATCCGCCGGGGAGATGCTGTCGCTATTGCAGGTGACGGTCAGGTGACACTTGGTGAGGTCGTCGCCAAGGCGGACGCGGTGAAGGTGCGCAGGCTCGAGGAAGGGGGTGCCGAGGGTGCGGGCGTACTGGTCGGGTTCGCGGGCGCCGCGGCGGATGCGTTTGCTTTATTGGAGCGGTTTGAGACGCACCTGAAAGATTCACCACAGAACATCAAGAAGGCGGCGGTCGAGTTGGCTAAGCAGTGGCGGACGGACCGGGCTATGCGTCGGCTTGAGAGTTTGTTGATCGTGGCGGACAAGTCCTGCAGCCTGCTGGTGTCGGGCACCGGGGATGTGATCGAACCCACCGACGGCGTGCTCGCGATCGGTTCCGGCGGGTCGTATGCCACCGCCGCGGGGCGGGCGCTTCTACGCCATACCGATTTTGCCCCAGCGGAGTTGTGCAGATCTGCGATGGAGGTGGCTGGGGAGCTTTGCATCTACAGCAACACGAACATCACGGTCCTTGACCTGTGATTTGAGACACCCCCCGGAATTCCCTTGCGTCTGCGAAGGATGCCCGGCACCATAATCGCTGTTGTGGTCACTGGCTCGCTTGTGCTGGTTTGCGGCACTCCACGGAGCGATCCCCGGCCCCGGACCCGCTTGATCGGCCCGCCGATCCGGCTACACTGTCCCGTCCCGATCAACCACGGCCCGTGTGGCGGAATTGGCAGACGCGCTGTCTTCAGGTGGCAGTTCCGGCAACGGAGTACAGGTTCGAATCCTGTCACGGGCATCAGGCGGCTCATCACGAGCCGCTTTTTTCATTGAGACAGATCCTGACCGCAAGTGTTTTATATTTAAAAGTGTGCTGCTTTCTGTTTCGGCTCCATACGTCGGTGCTTTGCTACAGGGGGCTAGCCCCGCGTGTTGGGGGTGATTTCATCCCATACATCTTTATTTGGCTGGGGCGATTCGGAGGACTAGGGCGCCAACCACCTGAGGTCACATCTCATCCCCCCTCGAAAGACGGCAACCGGGTCCGTCTATACCGGGCTCATCTGCAGGAGTTGCAGCCTCTTGGGGCCAATAAGAGTGGGTTTTTCTGCCAATTAACCCTTTAATGACACCTCAAGAAATAGTTAAGAGGGAAAAGCGCAAGAATTAAGGCTGCTTTTTCGTGTATGTCGGGTAGAATTGTAAGTGATAGTACCTCGATCGATTACCGGGGCGGAGAATCTAACATGCGTTTCAGTAAATATTTATGTGCCTATCTGTCCGCGCTGGCCTTGACCACAGCCTGTTTCGCCGATGCCTTTGACGCCCCCGTGGGCTTCTACAACACCGCCACAGGCCAAGGTGCCACGCTCAAGAGCCAACTCGGCACGATCATGACCAACGGCCACATCCTGCGGTCCTACGGTAACTTCCGCGACGCTTCCAGGCTCTTCGATGCCGACCCCGCCATCCCCAACAACATACTCTTGGTATACAACGGCGCCTCGGTCAGCGGAAACTGGGATCAAGGCGCTACCTGGAACCGTGAACACGTCTGGCCCCAATCCCTACAGCCCGGCTCCGCCAGCAACAGCTCCACCGGGAACCTTGGTGACCACCACGCACTTCGGCCCTCCAACCCCAGCATCAACAGCTCGCGCAGCAACAAGCCGTTCGGCAATCTCAACTCCTCCGGTGTCTTCGGTGCACAGACAGGCGGTACTTACTACCCCGGCGACGCAGACGCCGGTGACATCGCCCGAGCACTTTTCTATTCCGACACCCGCTATGACGCGACCCTCCCCAACCTTAGTGGCGGCACGATAGGTGACATCAACACGCTGATCCATTGGAACTACGCCGACGTCCCCGACGACTTCGAACGCCGCCGCAACCACGTCATCTACACCCTGGCGGCGAACCCAGCCTTCTATCAGAACAACCGTAACGCATACATCGACCACCCCGAGTTGGTCTGGTCCGTCTTTGGCGGCGGGAACAACGACAGTCAGGTGTCCGCAGGATCGTCCACGGTTGATATGGGAAGGGTCATCGTCGGGCAGGCTGTCCCCGCGGCGCAGGCGGTCTCCATCACGAAGACCGGGGTTGCTCCGACCTACTACGAAATCACCGCCGCAGGGGATGCCACCTCCACCGTCAACGGCCGGTTCAACGCCTTCGTTGGCGGGGCGGGCGCTACCAGTATCAATGTCGGCGTCACCGGTTCTACCGCGACGGCGGGCCTGCTGACCGGTTCGGTCACCGTCGATAACATCGACGTCAGCACCAATGGCTTTGGAGGCTCCGCAGACGCCGATGATGTCATCACCGCCAGCCTCACCGTCCTGGACCATTCCAACGCCTCGTTCGTCTCGGGCCTTAACCAGGACCTGCTGACCATCGACTTCGGCACGCTCGGCGTCGGCGGCACGGTCAATAGCGCGTTC
>JAJDCT010000143.1 GCA_029260695.1 Phycisphaeraceae bacterium | reverse complement strand
CATCGGCTCGAACAGGTGGACGATGGTGTCGACGTAGTCCAGCACCAGCCAGGTTGAATCCGAATCGCGTTCGGTGCCGAAGCGGTCCAGGCCGTGCTCCAACGCCAGGTCACTTACCTGGCCGGCGACACCCTTGATCTGGCGATCACTGGTACCCGTCGCGATCAGGATATAATCGGTCAGATCGCTGAGGCCACGGACATCCAGGACCACCAGGTCCTCGCAGTGCAGGCCGGCGAGCAGCTTGGCTGCTTCAACAATAAACTTGCGCACGGCCAACTCACGCTCGCTGCCGGTCGGCGCGGGCTTGGGGCGGTCGGTCAGGTTCAGGGCTGCCGTGGTGGGGTCTTCGCGTGGTTCGGGGGTCATGGCGGGTATACCAATTGATGAAAAAACCCCCGACGGATTCCGCCGGGGGCGAGAGATTATATCAGAAGCGGTCGGCGTTGTCCGCCTGCCGCCGGGTCAACCTATCGATCAGCCCAGGCCGATCCACCCGCTGATGATCGGGGAGAACTGCACGACCACCCCGGCAAAGACGACACTGACGATGCTCACCAGCTTGATGAGGATGTTCAGCGACGGGCCAGAGGTATCCTTGAACGGGTCACCGACCGTATCGCCAACCACGCCGGCCTTGTGGGCGTCCGAACCCTTGCCGCCTTCGGCACCGGTCTCGATAAACTTCTTAGCGTTGTCCCAGGCACCGCCCGCGTTGGCCATGAAGATCGCCATCGCGAAACCGCATACCAGCGTCCCGGCAATCAAGCCCATCACCCCAGCCACACCCAGGATCAGCCCGACAATAATCGGCACGATCACCGCCATGCAGGACGGGACGATCATTTCCTTGAGCGCACCACTGGTCGAGATCGCGACACAGTTGGCGTAGTCGGGGTACTCGTGCCCATCGACCGTGGTCTGGAAAGGCCACTTCATCGGGTCGGCTAAATCTTCATCACTGACGCCGTCGGCCTTGAAGCCCTTCTTCATAATCGCGAACTGACGCCGGCACTCGTTCATCATCGCAAACGCCGCACGCCCCACCGCGTTCATTGTCATCGAGCAGAACACAAACACAAGCATCACACCCAGGAACAACCCGCAGAGAACCTTGGGGTTCATCAGCGTAACGTTGTAAAGCTCCATCGTCTGGGGCAGGGTCAACTGCGTGACAGCAATCCCGGCGGCGCCTTCCTGGAAGACCACTATCCCGTCCGTCACACTGCCGCCTTCCAGCGAGACGGTCGTCCCGGCACTAGCCGTGATAAGCGCCGTCTGCACCGTGATGACATAAGCCGCCAGCAGCGCCAACGCGGTCAGCGCCGCCGAGCCGATGGCGAAGCCCTTGCCGGTCGCGGCCGTGGTGTTGCCCAAAGAGTCGAGCATGTCGGTGCGTTCACGGACATGCGGTGGCTGTTGAGTCATCTCGGCGTTGCCGCCAGCGTTGTCAGCGATCGGGCCGTAGGCGTCGGTCGCCAGGGTGATGCCCAGAGTCGAGAGCATCCCGACCGCGGCAAGACCCACGCCGAACACACCCATCAGGAACGTATCGCCCCCGCCAGCCAGGTTGAACGCAAACAAAATTGCAAACACGATGGTCAACAGCGGAACCCACGTCGATAGCATGCCCTCGGCGATGCCAGCGATGATCACGGTTGCAGGTCCGGTCTGAGCCTGCTCAACGATCCGCTTGGTGGGCTTGTGTTCGTAGCTGGTGTAAACCTCCGTGCCAAACGCGATGATCAGCCCGGCGGCAAGCCCGGTAACGATCGAACCCCAGATGCCGATGGCACTCACCGACTCGATATCACCCAACAGGAATTTCAGCAGGAAGAACGACCCGACGACGATCATCGCCGAACTGATCCACACGCCCATGTGCAGGCTCTTAAGAAGCTGCGCGAAGCTGGCGTTTTCCTTGGCCCGGACCAGGTAGATCGAGATGATCGATGCGAGGATGCCCAACCCAGCCAACGCCGGAGGCGCGACGATCAGGGCCAGTGCCTGCGTGGTATCCAGGTCCAACCGCACGGCAGCAGCTGCAGCCAACGCCATCGCCGCAAGGATCGAACCGTAATAAGACTCGTAAAGGTCGGCACCCATACCGGCGACGTCACCCACGTTGTCACCGACGTTGTCAGCGATCGTCGCAGGGTTACGGGCATCATCTTCAGGAATCCCGGCCTCAACCTTACCCACCAAGTCAGCACCGACGTCCGCGGCCTTGGTATAGATACCGCCACCGACGCGGGCAAACAACGCTTGCAGTGAAGCACCCATCGCAAAGCTCAGCGTGATCGTGGTCAGGTTCACCAGGTCGCCCGGATCGGAGATGTCCATCACCTTGTTCAGCACGATGAACCAGACCGAGATATCAAGAAGCGCGAACCCGGTGACGCACAGGCCCATCACGGCACCGGCGCGGAAGGCAACTTTCAAGGCACCGTTGAGCGATTCCTTGGCGGCAGCACAGGTCCTGGCCGAGGCATTGGTCGCGGTCTTCATCCCCAGGTAACCACACAGCCCCGACAGGGTCGAAGCGATCAGCACGCCCAGCGGTGTCAGCGTGGCCTGCAGGTCCACCATCGACATCCCGATCAGCACGACCACCAGCACCACGATTACGATGCCCACAACCTTCGCCTGCCGAGACAGGTAAGCGTAAGCCCCCTCCCGGACAGCCTGGGCGATACGGACCATCTCCGGCTCACCCTCGGAGTTCTTCATGAATCCCAGGTAGAAGATGAACGCAAAAATCAACGCCAACACCGCACCGATCGGTGCAAGCAGGTAGGCATCGGGGATGCCCTCGATTGTCTGGCCTAGTGTGACGGCGGGCAAAAGCGTGGCAGAATCCACGGCCGGTAAAGTCAACCCCATCGCGAACATTGTTGGACTTCCTTATTCAGAGCTGAAAAAAGAAAAATCGGCCCCCCTCGTTTTGTGGGGCCGCTGAACCTGACAAATACTTAAGATCACGGGCGAAACAGCCGGGTCGTGATGCTGCCGCAAGCATCGGCAAAACCTGCTGTCATGAATGAATCGGGTGGAGGCCTGCGCCGGTAGGTCGGCGGTAGCGGGCCCGTGAGGGGCAAAAAAAAACGCCCCACCTATCGGCTAGGGCGGCGTGGAACCACGGGGCCTTGGCTTAGTTGTTGGACTCGTTTGATGCTCTTACGCATCGCCCGCTGCTTGCGCTCGCTGGGCTTCTCGTAATACGCCCGACGCTTGATGTCTTTGGTCAGGCCTTCTTTTTCGCACAGTTTCTTAAATCGGCGCATCATCTGCTCAGCCGATTCGCCGCTGCGTGCCTTGATCCGTATCGCCATAATCTAATCGCCTTTCGTGCCTTACGTTGGCCCAGGTTGATCGGGGGTCGGGCCGGTTTGAGTCGCGTATTCTTGCAAACCCCCGCCCAAGATGCAACCCCACACAGAAGGAGGCTTTACGTGACCCTGCGGGGGCGTATCACATACTGGGGTAACACTCTATGTAACAAACCCTTACGACCCGCCCCACGGTTTTGTCCGGGTAAACCAGGTTCCATGCCCTATCGGGTGCCTTTAGCTGCTACCGCCAGTATCCTTACACTAAAGCCAAACCAAACCCGACGTGACATCTGGATTTCCCCCATGCAAAGACGCCCGTGGACACGATTAACCCTCACCGCGATGGCTCTGATATTGACTGGGGGTTGTGCTTCGGTCGATCAGGGCCCGGAGCTCGGCGAACTCTATGACCGTGCCGCACAGCACCACAGCCCGATGCGTCACCCGGTGATCGTGATCCCCGGCATCCTGGGTTCCAAGCTCATCGAGCAAGACACCGGCCGGATCGTCTGGGGCGCGTTCTCGGACGGGTACGCCAACCCCAACAAGCCCGATGGCGCACGGCTGTTGGCGCTACCGATGGCCGAGGGCAAGACCCTCGCGGAGCTGACCGACACAACTATTTCCAACGGCGCGCTGGAGCGGCTGAAAGTAACGCTGCTTGGCCTGCCAGTAGAACTAAACGCCTACGTCAACATCCTCGGCACGCTCGGCGTCGGGGGATACCGCGACGAGCCGCTTGGCATGTCCGGCGCGATCGACTACGGGCCGGGCCACTTTACTTGCTTCCAGTTCGATTACGACTGGCGACGCGATAACGTCGAAAACGCCAAGCGACTACACGCGTTTATCAAAGAGAAACGAGCCTATGTTCAACAGCAATACAAGGAACGCTACGGGGTAGAAGACGCCGACGTGACGTTCGACATTGTGGCGCATTCGATGGGGGGCCTGGTCGCAAGGTACTTCATGCGTTACGGCGGAGCGGACCTCCCTGCAGACGGCGGTGAGCCCGAGGTTACCTGGGCCGGCACGGAGTATGTCCGTCGACTGGTATTGGTCGGCACGCCAAGCGCGGGCTCCGCCAAGGCGCTAGAACAGCTTGTCCAAGGCGCTCATTTTGCACCGACCCTCCCTTCGTATGAATCCTCGCTGATGGGGACGATGCCATCGGTCTATCAGCTCCTGCCCCGCGGCCGACACGGCGCTTTACGAGACACCGAAACCGGCGATCCGATCCCGGACCTGTACGACCCGAAGCTTTGGGAAAGGATGGGGTGGGGCCTGGCCGATCCCGATCAAGACAAGATGCTGCGTGTCCTGTTGCCCGACGTCCAACAGGTGGAAGACCGCCGAAAGATCGCACTCAACCACCAGGCCAAGTGCCTGAACCGTGCAAGGCTGTTCGCCCAGGCGCTCGATGTGCCTGCCCAACCACCCAGCGGCAAGACGATCCACCTGTTTGCCGGCGACTCAGTGCCGACCGTCGCCGTCCTCTCGGTAAAACCAGACGGGAAGATCGATACCGAGGAAGAACGCCCGGGCGACGGCACCGTGCTACGCAGCAGCGCGCTGATGGACGAACGCGTCGGCGGCGAATGGCACCCGATGCTGGTCTCACCGATCCGCTGGGACAGTACGACCTTCCTCTTCAACGATCACCTGGGCATGACCAAAGACCCTGCGTTCAGCGACAACGTCCTGCACCTGCTGTTGGAAGCGCCTGAGTAATCTGCCGTCTGGGCCGGGTCTTGATTTCTTGTGTCGTCGGCTCAAGGCCAGACGACGACTTCGCGTTGCAGCGCGGTGCCGCTGTGGTCAAGGACGGTCTGCTGGATGTGGTCCATGAGTGCCAGGACATCAGCGGCCGTGCAGCCTGGGTGGGTGAAGATAAAGTTAGCGTGGCGTTGAGAGACTTCGGCGCCGCCGATGCGGTACCCCTTGAGACCCGCTTGGTCGATGAGTTTGCCGGCGGAGACGCGCTGGGTCGGTGGTGCCGGCCCGTCGTCGTCCTGTGTTTCGTGGCCGGGGACAACAACGCTTGGGTTTTTAAACGCGCAGCCGGCTGAGTTCTCCGCCATCGGCTGGGTGCTTTTCTTGTAGAGAAAGATCTCCTTGACCCTTCTGGCGATGTCTTGGGGATCGGCTTCGTCCATATCGAACTCGACGTCGAGGATGTAGGGCGCGACGATATTGGTGGTCCGGTAGCCGAAGACCAGGTCGTCGCGGTCGCGGCTGTAGACCTGGCCGTTGTCTGCCATGACCTGGACCTTGTGGACGGTGGACCCGATATCACCAAACGCGCCGCCGGCGTTCATGCGGATCGCTCCGCCGACACTGGCGGGGATCCCCGCGACATGAGCGAGTCCGGCCAACCCGGCCTTGGCGCACTCGAGCACCAGCTTGAACAGGTCCATGCCAGCACCCACGGTGATCTTCGTGCCTTCGATCTTGAACTGGCTGAACGACGGGTCGTCCAGCTTGAGTACCACGCCATAGACGCCTTCATCTTTGATAAGCAGGTTCGCGCCGCTGCCCAGGACAAAGACGGGGAAGCCCTGCTCGTGGCAGCGTGCCGCCAGAGCCGAGAGCTGCGCCACACCCGCGGGATGTGCCAGCACCTGAGCCCGGCCGCCGACCCCGTACCAAGTCATCTCCGCGCCGATCGGGACGTCCGTCTCGTGGCGGATACCTAAGTCACCAAGCAGGGCCGTGAGTTGTTCGGGGGAGTGTGTCGTGTTCGTTTCGCCTGATGCCAATGCCCGCTCCACAGCTTGGGGGTCCGGTCCGGGCCGGGGGACCGGGGGTCGGTCCCATCGTCCGAACCCCGAATGTTGAGTGTATCGTCGATCCGGGCCGGTGTCCGCGAATCGGATGTCGCGGGTGGGCTTCCGCTTAGGTCGCCCGGTCGATCCAGCCGCCGCCGAGTACCCGGTCCCCTTCATAGCAGACGACCGCCTGCCCGGGTGTGACGGCACTGACCGGCTGGTCAAATCGCACCTGCAACAGGCCAGGCTCCGTCACGCGGAAACGCCCCGAAGTCGGTGGGCTGTTGTACCGGACCTTCACACCGCAGGCCCGCCAATCGGTAGGTACATCGTCGGTCAGCCAGTTTGTCTGCGACGCGACCAGGCCATCCGCCAGCAGATCGTCCTTGCCGCCAACGGTAACGGTGTTGGTCTCTGGGTCTCGGCCGGTGACGTAGATCGGATAACCAAACGCGACACCGACCCCCCGCCGCTGTCCTATCGTGAAGTGCTGATGCCCGGGGTGTTGGCCGATGACGTCGCCTTCACGGTTAACGATATCGCCTTGCACCACGTCGTCGGGGCTTCGGCGCTCAACCAGACGGGCGTAGTCGTTGTCGGGGACGAAGCAGATCTCCTGGCTGTCGGGCTTGTCGCCCACGAGCAGGTTCATGTCCCTTGCGAGTTGGCGGACCTGGGATTTATGCATACCCCCGATCGGGAGCAGCATCTCGTCGAGCCGGTCTCGTGGGCTGCCAAATAGGACGTAGCTCTGGTCTTTGTCGGCATCGAGCCCGCGGAGCAGCCTTGCCTGACCATCGGTCTTGTCGGCCGTGTTGCCGGGGTTGCCGGGGCTTGCGGGGCTGCCGGGGCTTGCGGGGCTGCCGGGGCGTTCGATCCGTGCGTAGTGTCCGCTTGCGATGTAGTCGGCGTCGATGGAGCGGGCGTAGTCGTGGAGCTTGCCGAACTTCAGCCAGTCGTTGCAGCGGACGCAGGGGTTGGGCGTACGGCCGGCGTTGTACTCGTCGACGAAGTAATCAATGATCCGGCCGAAGTCTTTCTTGAAGTTCAGTACATAAAATGGCACGTCCAGCATCGCGGCCACCAGCCGGGCGTCCGAGGCGTCGTTGACCGAGCAGCAGCCCTGATGGTGAGGTTTGGCGGTGGCGGGGTTCGTGTGGCGGGTATCGGAAGAAGGGTTTGGGCTCTTCGGGGCTCTTGTCTTGCCGATACCCGAACCCCGATCCCCGATCCCCGAACTTTCGCACCCCTCGTCGCGTAGGTTGTCATACCCGTCGGCGGCCTCGGCCTCATTATCGCTGCCCAGGCGCATGAAACACCCGACGACCTCGTAACCTTGTTTGAGCAACAAAGCCGCGGCGACGGAGCTGTCCACGCCGCCAGACATAGCGACGACCACTTTTTTTCCCTTTCCCGGGCTCATGGTGGACCATTTTAGCCTAAATGGGACACAGAGAACGGGTAGAATGATCGCGGCCTCGCAGGGTGTCCGGGGGGGAGCCTTGGGGAACTCCGGGGGAACTCCGGGGGGTGTCAGGGGTGCATCCGGGGGGAGTATGGGACCATCCGTAAGGTTTGTCGCCAATCCCAATCGCAGGTACGCTCAAGAACCGCATCAGGGGAATTCCAACCGTCAATCAAAACCGGATTCGCAAGGAGTTAATCATGCAACAGATCCGAACAATGGCTCGAAGAATCAAATCGTGGGCAGTGGTGGCTTCGGTCGCCGCCGTCGCAGTTGTGCAAGTAGTCAACGCCGAGGTCCCCGCCGCGCTATCACAGGCACCGCAGGGCGCTCAACTGGTGGTCATCGTCCCGAGTATGTCCCAACTCAGCGGCAAGCTGTCGATGCTCAACCAGACGCTGAGTCTGGAAGAGGACGAGTTGGCCGACGCGTTGGGCGCGTTCAAGGCAGAGTTCGGCATCGGCGACGGGCTGGACGACACAGGCGCTGCGCTGTTCGTGATCCAGGACCTGGCCACGGCGATCCAGAACGATGTGGAGCCGGACTTCCTCATGGTGCTCCCCGTGACCGACTACCCGGCGTTCATCTCCAGCTTCCAGGCAGAGGGGGCGGCCCCAGCCGATGATGGCGTGACCGCGGTATCGCTACCCGACGGACAAGCGGGCTTCGCTAGGGAATCCGGCGGGTACGCCATCCTTGGCAACAGCGAGCAGGCCGTCATCAACTACACCGCCGGCGGCGATGTCAGCGCAATCGGTGGCCGGGTCGGAGAACTGGGGCAACACTACCTCAGCAGCTGCGACGCGGCTGTCTATGTTGATCTTGAAGCGCTAGCGCCGACGCTGGTCAACAAGATCGACGATGGGGTCGCTGAGTTGCTGGCGAGCGTAGAACCGTTAGCTCAGCTAGGGCTTATGGATGCGTCTAGCTTTGAAACGTTCAAGGCGATGATGGCGATGTACGCGACCGCGGGTAAGTCCATCGTAAATAGTTCCGAGGGCGTGGTGATCGCACTAGATATCAGCGAGCACGGGATCGGGATCACTGACGCGATCCAATTCAAGCCCGACTCCCCTGTGATGAAGTACCTGCCGGGTAACGGCAGCGGGACGTCGTCGATCCTGGCTCGGCTGCCCAAGGGTCAGTACATCGTCGCCGGCGCGTACGACGCCAAGGCGCTGGCTTTCAGCGACCTGTTCGAAGCCGCTATAGCGGCGCTGCCCGAAGACAACGTCCAGGCCGAGATGTACCGCAAGGCCATGCCACTGGTCAAGCAGATCCAGCAGTACGCAGGTGTATTCTATACCCCCGACCCCAACGCTCTGATGACGGGCACCGGTGCCTTGAACGTGCTCCAGACCTACAACGTCCAGGACAGTGCCGCCTACCTGACACAGACCAAAGAATACCTCACAGGCCTAAACGGGACGGCGATCCCGATGCCAGGCATGGTGTCAACAGAGGGTCAGAATCTGGCCATGACGTACACGACCAACTACACCGACAACGCGTTGCAACTGGATGGCGTGCAGATCGACCAATACTCCATGCAGATACAGATGCCTTTCGATGAAATGCCAGTGCAAATGGGCCGAACCTCCGAACTCATGCAGATGTTCACCAACATCAACGGTTACGCAACCGAGGCCGACGGCCACTACCTCGCCAGCACCACGCTCGATCAGCAACTGATCTCCAAGGGGTTGGCGACCGGCAAGGCCGGTGACGGGATAGGTACCGGCGACACACTCGCCCAGGTCCGTGAAAAAGCCATCCCACCGGGTGCCGCTGCCGAGTTTTACCTCAGCGTGAGCGGGGCCATCGGCCCGGTGACGACGATCGTCGGCATCCCTGAAATCGAGGCCCCAGAAGACCTGCCACCGATCGCGATGGGCCTGGGCATCAAGGGCACCAGCAGCGCCGCGCGTTTCTACGTACCCAATGAGACCACCAAGTTCATCATCGATACGGTCAAAGATGTCCAGGCTCAGATGATGGGCGGCCCAGCCGGACCCAACGGGCCCGCAGGGAATCAGTATGAAGGCGCACCCCCGCCACCGTTCTAAGCCGTAACCCGCTAAACCAGAAACCCCCAACGGCCGGGCCTGCCAAGCGCAGTGCCCGGCTTTTTCTTCGTCCCGATATCGCCAAGTCAACGTGCCCCCGATAAAGTGGCGATCATGACTAAGACTTTGGCATACACCACGGCGGGCACGTTATTGCTGGCGATCATTGGCGCAGCGATCGCCAACCGCGCCGTAGAAACGGCAAAGCAGCATCCCCAGCTTCCCGCTGAGGTGTCCAGCAATGAAGCCTTCCCGTCTAAGGCCGCCCCCCTCGATAACACCCCGGACAACGAGGACCCGGGGCGTAAGCAGTTGATCGGCGCGGCGATCAACCTCTACCACACCGATCGGCTTGGCCTGTACCACGACGCGTTGGAGCAGATGTCACTGGCAGGTTTCAACGCGGTCCAGATCGTGACACCGGTCTTCCAGGTGGATGGCAGCGGAGAGGGGGTTGGCCTGGAACACGGGCCCGGTCGGGGGCCTTCGATGGACGATATCGCGTCGCTGCTGAGTCACGCCAAGCGGTTGGGGATGACCACGATGCTGATGCCGCAGATCAACTTCACAACCCCGCGCGGCAACGAGTGGCGGGGCAAACTCCAGCCCGAACACTGGGCGCCCTGGTGGCAGAGCTACACACAGGTGATTGACTTGTTCCTGGACACCGCCATTGAAAACAACGTCGATTTCTTCGTCGTCGGCTGCGAACTGCTGACCACGCACAAACCCGAACACGAAGAGCGCTGGCGGGAACTGATCGCACACTGCCGCGATCGGTTCGCAGGACAACTGACCTACTCCACGACCTGGGACACCTACCACAAGGTCACGTTCTGGGACCAACTCGATGGGGTCGGTGTCAGCGGGTACTGGGACATCACCACCCTCGCCCAAGACAGCGACCACCCTACAGCCGATGAACTCAAACGCCGGTGGGTCGAGATCAAGCACCGGCTGCTCACCTACGCTAACACGCAAGGCAAGCCTGTCCTGCTGACCGAGGTCGGGTACCCGAGCCTGCCTTGGGCCCTTAAAAAACCCTGGAACTACATCAACAACGATCACGTCGCGCCAGACCACAAGGCCCAAGCCAAGGGCTACGCCGCGTTCATCAGCGCCTGGGCCGACACGATCAAACCCCCCGCCACTGCCTCAAGCGGCGAGACGACACTCGGCGATCCGCTTTCGATGGGTGTCTTCTTTCACAAGTGGGACCCCTACAACAGCGGCGGGCCCCGTGACGATGGTTATGGCGTCGCCGGCAAACCCGCTTACCAACACCTGGCCGGTTGGCTGCACAGCACGGCTAAACCTGTTACGCCGTCCACGCCCTGAACCCTCATTCATCCGTTCAATTCATAGACCCATACCCGGGTTCATACGCTGCGATTTTCGAGGGCTCAAACCAGGCCGCAAAAAGTAACGGACAAACGTCCGATATTAAATTACTGGGACATCCCACCTAAGCCCCGGCCAACCTCCGCTGCACATACACCGGGCCTTGACCTGCGCCGCCATCTATTCGATGGCCCAAGGATGTCTGATAATCAGACCCTCTACCCAATCCATCAGGTCAATCCTCCGATGGTTTCGCAACCATCTACCCACCTCAAAAACCAGAGGGCGTAATAGCACTAACATGTGTCTTAATACATTATTACGTGTTTAATCTCATTCATTGATCTATATATGCCGAAGCACCGTTGGGGGCTACACTCACACAGGTACTCAAGTTAAGACAGAAAACACTAAAGACGTTCAAACAAAGGCAAGGGTCCGGGCATGAACAATCTATCAACGAAGCTGATGTTACTGGTACTGGCCCCGATCGTGGTGCTTGGCGTTCTGGTCGTAGTCATCACCATGCGGACCAACGCACAGATCATCGAGTTGCAGGCCACGAAGATGGCCGCCACGATCGCCACGCAGGTCGTCACCGACCGCAAACACTATGTCCAGAAGGTTGTCAGCAAGCTCAAGGGCACGGAGTTTGGTGCCAAAGAAGGCGCAGACCCCGATTCGCCTCACGTCCCACTCCCCGCCACGTTCGTCATGGGCGTGGCCGACGAGATCAGCAACAACCAGCACGAGTACAGCTACAAACTGGTCAGCCAGTGGAATGTGAACGACGGCAACGCCCTTGGCGATGACTTCCTCAAGAGCGGCTTTGAAAATCTTCTCGAACAGGAAAAACTGGCCAAGCAGAACGGCGAGCTGTCCCCCGAAAAGCGGTTTTCAGGCTGGAAGCCCTACACCCAAGTACTGAGCGTTGACGGCCGACAGGTGTTGCGTTTCGTTACAGCAGACGCTGCGATCGGGGCGTCGTGTGTGTCTTGCCATAATCAGATCGAGCAGCGGTCCGAGATCATGGCGGCCCGTCGTAAAGCCGGGGTGGACACCGGGCACACGTTCCAGTTGAACGACCTGATGGGCGCGGTGGCCGTGGACATCGACCTCGAAGAGGCCGGCGCCGTGGCCAAGGCCGGCAGCACGACGGTGATACTTTGGATATTCTGCAGCGGCACCGTCCTGCTGTGCATTTCCGGGCTGCTGATCCGCAAGCTGATCACCCGCCCGATCACGAAAATGGTCGAACGGTTCAGAGACATCGCGGAAGGCGAAGGCGACCTCACGCAGCGTGTAAATGCGAGCCGCAAAGACGAGATCGGACAACTGGGCAAGTGGTTCAACGAATTTGTTGAGAAAGTACACGACCTGATTGCCTCAGTCGCTGTCGCTGCGGACGAGGTGACAAACGCCTCTTCCCAGATAGCCAGTGCCAACGAGGAGAAGGCCCAGGGGATGGGCGATCAGAACCAACAAATCACCCAGATCTCTGCGGCGGTGGAGCAGATGTCCGCCAGCGTGGTCGAAGTGGCACGCAAGAGCGCGGAAGCCGCGGGACGCAGCCAGGAGTCCGGCCAGATCGCCGAGCAGGGCGGCGAGGTGGTCAGCCAGACCGTGGACGATATGAAGATGATCTCCCAAGCCGTCGCTTCCAGCGCCGCCAGTGTGTCTGAGTTAGGCAAGCGCGGCGAACAGATCGGACAGATCATCGAGGTCATCAACGACATCGCAGATCAGACGAATCTGTTGGCCCTGAACGCCGCGATCGAAGCGGCCCGAGCCGGGGAGCATGGGCGGGGATTTGCGGTTGTCGCGGACGAAGTGCGCAAACTCGCTGACCGTACGACCAAGGCCACCGAAGAGATCGGCGAGTCGATCAAAGCGATCCAGACCGAGACCGATCAGGCGGTCGGCCGAATGAACAAGGGGACCCAACAGGTCAGCGAAGGTGTCGAACGGGCCTCCCAGGCCGGCCAGAGCCTTGAGCAGATCGTCTCGGCAGCCCAGGACGTATCGGGCATGGTCCAGTCGATCGCCGCCGCCGCCGAGCAGCAGTCCGCGGCCGGGGAACAGGTCAGCCGTAGTGTCCAGACGGTCAGCACGGTAACTCGCCAGGTCTCCGAGGGTGCTGGCCAGGCGGCTCAGTCGGCCACCACCCTGTCGGAGAAGGCCCAGGAGTTGCGTGGGCTGGTCAATAGGTTCAAGTTCGATATCCCAGAACGCCGCCACCGCGATGATGGTCCACCGGCTGGCAAGTCCGAACGACGAAATCGCTAGGCCAATTCAGTACGAAGTCAAACAATAAAGTACTCCGCCGCGCGAATGCTACCGGTGGCTTCTCTGCCAGACAGCCGCCATGGAGATAGCCACGCTGGCTTGCCTGCAATGTAAACCAGCTCTCTTTCCACTTACATCCGTCACGCTCCGGGGAGCCCAGCGAGGCAGAAACTCGCCCCGAGGACATGGGCTGGGTGCAACTGGAACAAGACGACTCCCGCACCCAAGCGACCCGATAATTCATACCTTCCCCCTCAATGTGGCGTTTTGGCGAGGTGATCGCCGATGTGCATATCTAATTGTCTTGTGCATGCCCTTGGCCCCACCTCAGGGCATGACCCCAAGCCCAACCGCCTCCCTTTCGATCAAGGATGCACCGCATGACTGAGCTCACCCAAATCCGACGACGCCCAAGGCCTCGGCCCCAGCTTTTTACCGCCCGAATCACGAAACATGTGGCCTTGGCTACACTTACAACACTCGCTGTCACGGCAAATGTACACGCCAAGCGGGGCGAGGATTTTTCTTCGTCATCGCCGGTCACCGTAATCGACAGCGAAGAACTTGAACTAAGTGGTCTCACCTCGGTTGACGACATCATGAAAAACATGGTCGCCAACGGCACGGTCTCGCTGAATATCCGTGGCCGGGCGGAGATCGCCGACCAGGAAGGCAAGCGGACCGGACAGGCCTACACCGAGCGGACCCGGCTGGGCTTCGAGACAGGTGAGCACAACGGCTTGATCGCCAACATCGAAGTCATCGACGTCCGCTCCGCTGACGACAGCCTCTACGACGCGGGCGGGACCAACGACCAACCCGACAAGACCAACATCTCTGACATCGAAGACACCCGGTTGAATCAGATTTACATAAACTACGAAATACCGGAGCTGACTAGCAGCATCCGTGTCGGCCGCCAGCGTATCGAACTCGACAACGAACGCTTTGTCGGGGACGTCGGCTGGCGTCAGATCGACCAGACATTTGATGCCGTCAGACTCAATATCATGCCCCACGAGCATATCGAAGGCACCTACGCCTACATCTGGGACGTCAACCGGATCTTCGGCCCCGACGCCGACAAAGACTTCGAGTCCGACTCGCACATCATCCGGTTGTCCTACGACGACGCCAGCTTCGGCAAGATCACCGGGTTTGCCTACCTGCTTGATTTCGACGGCGAAGCCACCGCAGACGCCAACTCATCCAACACCTACGGCATACGCTACGAGGCGACCCGTAACCTCAAAGGCGACTCGGAAGGCCCTAAGATCAACTACGTCTTCTCCTACGCCACCCAATCCGATACCGGCGACAACACCGACAACTACGACGCCCACTACTACCTCGCCGATGTGAAATACATCACCGACCATGGCTGCTACATCGGCGGCGGCTGGGAAGTCCTCGGCAGCGACGACGGGATGGGCTCATTCCGCACACCCCTGGCGACCGGGCACGCCTTCAACGGCTGGGCCGACGTCTTCCTGACCACCCCAGCGGACGGCCTGGAAGACACCTACATCTACATCGGCGGCGACCTGCCCGACGGGTTCAAGGGCAAGGCCGTCTACCACTGGTTCGACCCCGACACGGGCAGCCGGGACTTCGGCGAAGAGTTTGACGCCGTCGTGAGCAAGAAACTCTCCGACAACGCCACCGTCCTCGCCAAGTACGCCTACTACAACGGCGACGCCGCCTTCGCGGACCGCGCCAAGTTCTGGCTGCAACTCACGCTGAATTACTAACCGACAACCTCCGTCAAAATCTACCCAACAAGCCCGCGGCTAACCCCGCGGGCTTGTTTTTTAGGTCACCACTAAAATCCCCGCATCCTCCAGCAGATCATCTGTAACACGACGATAGATGTTTAGCCACCGCAGCCTCGCGGCGAACACCGGGCGTGGCCGACCGGGCTAAACCAGGTGGCACTGCGCTGCACCTAATTGAGCCTTTCTAGACCCCATCCCCGCAACCCGGTACCCTGTCCGCCCTATGTCAAAACAAAGCAAGGTCAACGCCCTGATCCTCGGCTCCGGCGGACGTGAGCACGCGCTGGGGTTCAAGCTCAAGCAGTCCAAACGCTGTGGCAAGCTCTACTTCGCGCCGGGTAATGGCGGGACGGCCTCGCTTGGCAAAAACCTCACCGACCTGCCCTTCGACCCGGTCAACACCAAGCACGCCGACGCGATCGACTACTTCTGCCGACACAACGACATCTCCCTGGTCGTCATCGGCCCGGAAGACCCGTTGTGCGGCGGGCTGGCGGACCGTCTGGCTGCGCCCGGCCGGCATGTGTTCGGCCCGGTCCAGGCAGGGGCGCGGCTGGAAGCGGACAAGGTCTTCAGCAAGCAACTGATGCGGGCTACCAGCGTACCCACCGCGGATGCGAAGACCTTTACCGATTACGACGCGGCGGTGAACTACGTCGAGAATCGTGAGACCCCGGTGGTGGTCAAGGCCGCGGGGCTCGCCAAGGGCAAGGGGGTCATCGTTTGTGACAACAACGAGCAGGCCCTGGATGGGCTCAAGCAGTGCATGGTCGACCTGGACTTCGGCGAAGCAGGCCGGACCGTCATCATCGAGGAACGCCTGGTCGGCCAAGAGGTCTCGATCCTCGCGCTGGTCGACGGCCGAAACATCTTCGTCCTGGACCCCACGCAAGACCACAAGCAGGTCGGCGAGCGCGACACCGGGCCGAACACCGGCGGGATGGGCGCTTACTGCCCGACGCCGTTGGTGGATGACGACCTGATGAGCACGATCCAGGGCGAGGTGCTGGTCCCGATCGTCGATGCGATGCGGCGTGACGGGACGGAATTCAAGGGCGTGCTCTACGCCGGGCTGATGCTGACCGCAGGCGGCCCCAAGGTTTTGGAATTCAACACACGCTTCGGCGACCCGGAGTGCCAGCCGCTGATGATGCGCCTCAAGGGCGATCTGGTGGACATCATGATCTCAACTTGTGAAGGCACGCTCGGTGATATCAACTTGAGTTGGGACACCCGCTGCTGCTGCTGCGTTGTGATCGCCAGCGGTGGATACCCCGGCGAATATGAAGCGGGCAAACCCATCACCGGCATCGACGACGCCGAGGCTGACCCGGATATCAAGGTCTTCCACGCCGGGACCGCGCTAAAGAATGACGGCACCCTGGTCACCGCCGGCGGCCGGGTCCTGAGTGTCTGTGCTATGGGTGAAGACCTCAAGCAGGCCCAGGAAAAAGCCAACGCAGCTTGCGAAAAAATCCACTTCGACGGTGCGTTCTACCGCACAGATATCGGGTACCGGGTGATGTAGGTTGATAGGTTGTTGGGGGTTGGGGGTTGGGGGTTGGGAGATGATATCTCCCCGTGACTGTGTTGGACGATACCCGACACCCGACATTCATCCCTGTGCCAAGCCTTGCATAAGTTCGATCAGGCGTTGGGCGCGTTGGCCGGTCTGGCGGCGCCAGTGGGATCGGTGCATGGCGTCGGCGGCGGAGGTGAAATCCTGCCGGGCGAGTGCCGCGCGGAGCTTTCGCCACTTGTGTAACGAGCCGGTGTTGAAAGTCATGTCGATGACGATCAGCTGAGCATCCATCGGCAGGCTGTCGAAGCCGGCGACCTGCCGGCGGGCTGTGTCGATCGCACGCTGGGTGTCGTGGCGGAATAGCACGTCGATCTGTGCGTCGGTTAAAGAACGATCACCACGAAGTAACGCCCGGTAGCTGACGCCCGTGAGCAGGTTGTTGATGTCGCTTGCTGCGCCGGCCCGATCGAGGTTGAACCCCACCCCGACCGTCCGGTGTCCGGTTGAATCATCGTATGCCCGGCGGCGTCGGCCCTCGAACGGCTCGATGAAGTCCATCGCACGATCTATCAGCGCCACCGCCTGCTCAGACTGCGCGTCACTTGTCATCGGCTCGGACACGGCCGGCGGCAACTGCGGCATCGCGGGCACCGACAGCGCTGCCACGGGTGATGGCCCAAGCGGAGCCTGCGGCGAGACACGAGCTGCCGGGTTTCGCTGGCAGACAAGCATCAGGCCCACAAGCAGCACCGCCACAGCGATCAATCTCCGGTCTGAGCGGCGGGTCGTGGCTGGGCTTAGCGGTACTCGAAGAACAGCATCCATAGTCAACTCCCGGACGCTTGGCGTCCATGCCACTAAGGCTTCAATCCCGGTGCCGAACCCCATCGATCGATGTATATACTTGTTATTGAGTCGCTTACGCCTCAGCAACTATGGGTCCGGATAACCCTGCTTGGGGTGGATGTTGCTCCAGGCCAACGGCTGTGTCGCGGCACCGCACGCGCGCAGAGATAGGGTGACTTTGCCGGTCGTGCCGGATGGCACATAAGTCCCGTCGAATCGCGTCCGATCGTGTATCCTTACCAGCCCCATGCCGAAAAGAATCGATCAAATCCAAACCGAAGCGGACGCCGACCTCAAAGCCGTAACCTCGGCCGAGCAG
>JAJDCT010000142.1 GCA_029260695.1 Phycisphaeraceae bacterium | reverse complement strand
GCAACACCTCCGCGAGGTCTTCGAGCTGAACGGTCAGCGTCGCCTTGGTGCTGAGTTTGTTGACGTTCTGCCCCCCGGGCCCACCGCTGCGCGAGAACGTGAAGCGCAACGCCGACTCCGCCAGCAACACCCCCGGCGCGATCGGGATACGGTTGTCGGGGTGCGGGTCATCCATGATGGGATTGTCGGACGGATAGGCCCGTGTGTCGAGTGGTCTTCCAGCCGATCACGCCAGCGCGTCGTAGAGCAATTGCTTCCACCTGGGGACATCCAATGCCCAGATAACCCGGCAGGGCGGCGAGTTGCGGACACCCCGCCAGGTATCTGCATTGCGATCATCGTCGGCAACATTCAAACGATCGATAACGGTCATCCCACGGGTCAGCTCGTCGGCACAGGCGATCTGTACCCGGTGGTCGCTGGTCTTCACGGCGACACTTGGGTCAAGAGCCACCGCCATCGCCGTCGGGTCCGGCAGGCTGATACCCACATCCCCGGTCTGCGTCTTGTTGGCGACCATGACGTGTGCGTTGCAGTCGATGGCGAAGTGTGCCAGCGGTGTGTCCAGTCCGCGGACGTGGGCGATGTCGTTTTCTGACAGGTTCGCATTGCCGACACTTAGTTGCCATCCCACCATCTCAGTCTTTAGCCCCGATCCGAAGACGATCTTCGCGGCCTCGGGGTCGCACCAGATGTTATACTCGGCAGCCGGCGTGACATTGCCTTCGCAGCAGGGGTTGCCGCCCATGACCACACACCGGCCCACCCGATCAACCAGCGAGGGGTCACGCTCCAGAGCCTTGGCGATGTTGGTCAACGGCCCGAGTGTGACCAATGTCATCCCTGGATGGTCGTGAGTCGCTTGCAGGAATGCTTCGACGCCATGGATAGATTCGGCGGCACGTTTCGGCGGCGGGTAATTCTGGTTGCCCATCCCGTCTTCACCGTGGAACCACTGGGCGTGTGCGGGCTTTCGTAACAGGGGCCTGGCTTCACCGCAGTAGATCGGCACGTCGCTGCCGCAGAGTTCGGCGGTATACAGGGCGTTACGCGTGCCTTGTTCAAGCGGCATGTTCCCGCTGACTATGGAGATGCCGGCAACGTCAATGCCTGGCGTGCGTAACGCCATGACCAATGCGACCGCGTCGTCGGAAGCGGTGTCGGTATCGATCCAGAAGGTGCGTGACATGCACGCAGTGTAGCGAATCGGTGTTCCGATAACCGGGCCGCTCAACGCATCGCGGATTCAGGCCGATCTATACATTTGTATGCAAGTTTCCGGTTTTGAATCTACGAGATCGCCATCCCCCGAAGGTCGCCCAGCCCCGGCTGCCGGCGGCACGGTGTCGACCGACCACGCCGGCTCGCCACAGGTGAGGGCTCAGGGCGGGCACGCACACGACAGGGACGCCGATGTGGCGGACATCTCACCGGCCGCTCTGGCCGCCGCGAACAAGCCACACGAGGCTTCACAGGATAAGTCCGGCAAGCAAGGTGATACGGATCACAGGGATGCTGCCCAACCGGATGAAGAAACGCAGGGCCGTGCCGCCGGTGCCGAGCGTAAGGCCGATGGTGAAGCGCTGACGAAAGACGAGCAGAAGCAGGTACAGGAGCTCAAAGACCGCGACCGTGAGACCCGTACCCACGAGCAGGCGCACAAGAACGCCGCGGGCCAGTACGCCCAGGGCGGGCCGGTCTTTGAGTATCAGCAGGGCCCGGACGGCAAACGGTACGCGGTGGGGGGGCATGTGAACATCGACACCTCCGCGGTGCCCGGTGACCCACAAGCCACGATCCAAAAAATGCAGGTCGTCCGCCGCGCAGCGCTGGCGCCAAGCAACCCCTCCGATCAGGACCGCAAGGTCGCCGCCCAGGCGACACAGGCCCAGCAGAAAGCACGAGTCGAGTTACGGCAAAGCGGTGAGGAAGAGCACACCTCTATCGATGATCGCGATAACGAGGTGAGTTCAGCCCCCGACGCCCCCGACACCCCGGGTATCTCCGAAGGCCAGGATTTACGGGTGGATTTGATTGCCTAGGGGATGCGTCCCAAGGCGCGTGGCGATACACTCCGGGCATGTCCATCTCTGTGACAGAGCCGATCGAGCGTGCGTGGAAACGGATGGTCGAGGTCTTGTTCAAGCCGTTTAGCTTGAGCAAGTGGTTTGGGCTTGGGTTCTGTTTCTTCCTGGCAAACCTGGGCCGCGGTGGCGGGGGCCGTGTGCCGACAGGCGGCGGCGGTGGGCCCGGCGGGGGCTCCGGAGGTGGTACCGGCGGCGGTGCTCCCGGTGTGAATCCGGTGTTGGATTGGATCCAGAACCATGTGTACCAGATCGCTGGGCTGGTGCTGGTGGCCGTGGTGCTGTTAACGCTGATTTGGGCGCTGTTGCTTTGGCTACGCTGCCGGGGTGTGTTCATGATGATCGACGGGTTGGCGTTAAACCGTGGTCTGGTGAAGGAGCCTTGGCGCCGTTACCGGGACGCGGGGAACAGCCTGTTCGGTTTCAACCTGATCTTGTTCCTGATGGTCACTGCGGTGATGCTGATAACGCTAGGCGTTGCCGGGTTGATCGCCTGGCCCGACATCGCCAACGAGACATTCGGCACGCCGACGATCTGGGCGATTATCGTCCTGGCCGTGGTACTGCCTCTGGTTATGGTTAACGCCGCCATTATCGAGATGCTGCTGATCGACTTTATCGCGCCGACCATGTACATCCACGGCCTGCGCGTCGGGCCCGCATGGAGGCTCTGGTATCAAGAGGTCTTCAAGGGCCACTTCTGGCTGCTGACGCTTTTCTACCTGATGAAGATGGTGCTGGCTATAGCCGCGGGCACGGCGGCGGTTCTGGCGACATGCATGACCTGCTGCATCGCGGCGCTGCCTTACATCGGGACGGTGATCCTGCTCCCCGCGCTCGTGTTCATGCGCTGCTACACGCTCTACTTCCTGGAGCAGTTCGGCGAGCCCTGGCGTCTGTTCGTCTACGACACGGGCAGCATCCCGTGTGTGTCCTGCGGCTACGACCTGTGTGGCAACCCCGAAGCACTGGCGTGCCCGGAGTGCGGCGCTGCGACTCCCTGGCAATTTACTGACGAGTCGTGTGGTTAGGCCCGCAACGACGGTGTGGCGGCAGGCTCTGTAGCGTGCCGTGCAGATGTATCAGGCGGACAGTCTTTTTGGCTCTTGGGTGCCGAGGATGTATTCACCGGCATCCTGCGAGTTCATCGGCTTAGCGAAGTAATAACCCTGTGCGTTGTCGCACTCCAGGGCTTGAAGCTGGGCGACCTGCTCGGGGGTTTCGAGCCCCTCGGCGACGACACTGATATTCAGCGTGTGTGCCAGCGTGATGATCGCCTGGATCACGGCGGAGTACTCAATCCGCTGCTCCATGTTCATGATGAATTCGCGGTCGATCTTCAGGACATCGATCGGGAACCGGTGCAGGCAACTCAGCGATGAATGCCCCGTGCCGAAGTCGTCCATAGCCAGTTGGACACCAAGCGAACGGATCTCATCCAGAACGGGTGTGATGCCGTTCCGGTCGTCCATGATGACGCTTTCGGTGATTTCGAGCTTGACGTAATTGGGGTCGATCCCCGTGTCCTTGAACGTCTGAGCAAGTTTCTTGACGACGTCCGGCTGAGCGACCTGTCGTTTGGAAATATTGATGTTCATGAACAGTTTACTGGCAGAACTGTACTCCCGCTTCCAGCTGACGAGCTGCTGGCAGGCCTGTTTGAGTACCCAATCACCCAAGGCGACGATCTCACCGGTCTCCTCGGCGATGACGATGAACTGATCGGGACTGATCGGCCCATGCTCCGGGTGGTTCCATCGCAGCAGCGCCTCGAACCCCCGGAGTGTCCCGTCTTCCAGGTCCACGATAGGCTGATACGCGACCCACATCTGCCCAAGCGCGATGGCCTTACGCATGTCTTTTTCGAGGTTTAGCCGTTGCAGCGCCTTTGCGTGCATCTGCTCGTCGAAAACGACATACCGTGCCTTGCCCGCGGCCTTGGCCTGGTACATGGCGTTGTCCGCGTCGCGGATCAACTCGTCGGGCCGGTGGTACTTCCCGTCACTGGTGACGATCCCGATGCTGGCCGTGGAGATGACCTCGTTGCCCCTGATGTTGTGAGGCTTGGAGAACCGGTCGAGCAGACGATTGGCGACCTCAATCGCGCCGCTTATCCCATCGATCCCATCCAGAAGCACCACAAATTCGTCACCCCCGAGCCTCGCCGCCGTGTCGACCGTCCGCAATTGCACACGCAACTGCTGGGCGATATTGATCAGGAGCATATCGCCATACTCGTGGCCCAGGCTGTCGTTGATGACCTTGAACCGATCGAAGTCCAGAAACAAGACGGCGAACTGATAGCTGTCCGACCGCTTGGATCGCGCCAACGCGGTGCGGACTATCTCTGTCAACAGTGTCCGGTTGGGCAGGTTCGTGAGTTTGTCGTGCTGGGCCTGCTGAAGCAGAGCCTTCTCGGATCTCTTCTGCTTGGTGATATCGGTCAACGAGCCGGCGATGCGGATGGCCTCTCCCTGAGTGTCACGCACAGCCACGCCCCGACAGAGCACCCACCGCTGCTCGCCGCTCTTGGTGGTGACCCGGTGCTCGTTGTAGAGCTGCTTGGTCTGTCCCGCGAGGTGGAAGGCGAGGTCCGCGTGGAATTGAGTTGCGTCGGCCGTGTCGATCAGGTCGGTCCAGGTCTCGGGGGTCTGTCCAAGATCGAATCCTTCATACCCCAGGATCGACTTCCAGCGGGGCGAGTAGTAGACCCGGTTGGTGCGGAGGTCCCAGTCCCAGAGCCCGTCGTTGGAGCCCTTCGCTGCCAGCGCGTACCGCTCCTCGCTTTGCGCAAGTGCCAGCTCCGCCCGCTTACGCTCATCGATGTCGCGAGCGACCACTGATGCCGCTATGACCCGCCCACCCGAGTCACGGATCGGAGAAAAATTCATCGAGACGTTTACGATCGACCCATCTTTCCGCTGATGCTCCGCCTCGACTGCGGAGGTGCGCTCTCCCCGCTGGACTTGACCCATCATGGGCTCGATGAACTGATCCCCTCCCTTGAGATACAACATGTCCGCCGGCTTTCCTATGACCTCTTCGGCGTCGTACCCGTAGAGCACCCGGGCCGATTCGTTCCAGCTTGTGATCAGACGATCCAGAGTCTCGGTGAAGATGGCGTCCTCGCTGGTTTCGACGATCGAGGCGACCTGGCGTATCTGCTGCTCGGTCTCCAGGTGCAGCTTACGTTCAATGAGCGCCGCGACGACCAGCGTCAGGACACCAAGTTCATCGTCACAGATATGCTCTGGCGACAAAGCGCGGGTTTTTTGACGGAAAAAGCAGATCGTCCCGATGGCCTGGCCGTCTATCCGCACGGCAATCCCAACGTAATGTTGAAACGAAACCGGCACATTACAGTATGGGGCCAGGTCATCTTTGACGGCATCGATGTGGACAGCGCCGTCACTCTGGACGACTTTGACACACGCGGTATCACGGATATCAAAATTCTTACCCGGCTTGAAGACCTCTCCACCCGGTTCGTACGAAGCGACCACATGGAAACAATCAGTGTCAATCCTGGTCACGACACCGATATCCATGCCAAAGCGCTCGCAGCCCAGCTCCAGCAGCGTTTCTAGGTGCTGCTCAAAACCGGCCCCTTGCTTACAGGCCGTGTGGTAGACGGACTTAAGGAATGATTGCTGTTCGTTCAAAGACCCTGTCCTCACCCCAAGCGTATTCCCGAACCTCCCAGTCCACGCAGTCCACCCACCGCGTGTGGGTACATTTAAAACCTTAGGCACTTATCGAGAGTGCAAGATGTCCTAAGTATTGTCGGTGGAAGGGCCTTGCAACTTGATGGGTAAGTCCACGAGCAAGGCGAGTTACCGGACGTAGAGGGGATTAGCCTATAATACACATGATCGTTTCATAATTACATCGGGGTTGATCCCAATGAGATATCTCGCGGCCGTATTTATTTTGGTCTGTCTGATGTGTGGCTCGGCTGTGGCCCAAATCATCCTCCACGGGCCAGGCCCGGACATTGAACCTAAAGTCGGTTGGGAGCCCAGAGACCTGATCACCCTGACCAACCCAGGCCGGTCCGATACCCTCTACCCGGTCAATGTCAATAACTGGTGGGGGTACATGAATCAACGGGGAAACCTCGTCGTTTACCCACGCTACGACTGGACAGACGATTTCTACGACGGCTTGGCACGGGCGGTGTTTGACGGCAAGACCGGATTCGTCAAGGGCAACGGTGATTGGGTCCACAAACCGGTCTACCCTTTCGCTGATCGTTACGCCGAGGGACGGGCCATCGTTGGCGACGGCGAGCACTTCGGCTTCATCGAAAAGTCCGGCAAGCTTTTAGTCCCGATCCGATTGGACGGGGCTCTGAGGTTCCGTGACGGGCTGGCCGCGGTGATGAAAGACGGGTTGTGTGGCTATATCAACGTGGCCGGCGACGTGGAAATCCCATTACGGTTTACTCTTGCACGTTCATTCCACGATGGCTTTGCCGTGGTCAGTCTGCCAAGTGCCGAGGGTTCGCCGGAGCATGTGGCGTACATTGACCGCCGGGGGAAGGTCGTGTTTTCCGATTCAAGTGGCTCTATCGCAGTGTTGGGTGACTTCAATGACGGCCTGGCCCGTGTGCGCGGAGGCGAGAAGTGGGGCTACCTGGGCAAAAACTGGAAGCTACGGATCGACGCACGCTTCGATGAAGCCCGGGACTTTACCAACGGGATCGCCGCGGTCCGTATCGGAGATCTTTGGGGCTTCATCGACAAGACCGGTCGGCTCGTGATCCAACCGACCTACGAGCACGCCGACGACCTCGACGACAAACTGGTCATGGTCACCCTGGGAGGCAAAGTCGGTTACACCAACCGTGTCGCGAATCACGGCGTCACACCGCAATTCGATAGCGGCAGGCCCTTCTTCAAGAACTATGCGCGGGTCGGCGTCGAGCCTTCGTTCGCTTATATCACCACCAGCGGCAGCCCCGTATGGGACCCGCGCCAGGCGATTAAAGGGTTCATCAATAAGCGAGCTACCGAGGGTGCGGCGATCAAACATTACGAGGGAATAACGCACAACCGCACCGTTGATCCGCCCACCTACCGCGCTCCTATCCCCATGCCATACCCGTCTGACCACCTCTACGAGGAGGTCCTGCCCGCGCCCATCCAGTAACACACGCGATCTTTCTTGTTACAGTTATTCTGCTCCAACACGGTTAATGGGTTTAATGGCGAGCTGATCTAACTAAATGTGTTAAGCGTACTTGTATGTACATGCAAGCAAGTTGCTCTTATGACTTCTTGATTGATTTTTCACTCATCTCTATCGCTTTTCACTAATCTGTGCGTATCATAAAGGTGAGAGTTGCATCTAAGGAGTGAAGCCATGTTCAACTCCGATTCAAATCCAGCCCCCGACTACGACCCGGACCACGATCCTAATAACGATCCGTGGAGCGAACCGCAAGACGACAGCGGGCAGTTTGAGGTTCCCGATTATTTCCCCGATGAATTGCCTCTATTTATGCCCGGCACCCTCGTCAGGCACAGGCGATACGGGTACCGCGGTGTGGTCGTGGATTTCGACATGAGCTGCCACGCCGATGACGACTGGTACCACGCCAACCCATCTCACCCCGACCGTGACCAGCCCTGGTACCACGTCCTCGTGCATGGCTCGACGATCAACACCTACGCGGCTCAGGAAAACCTGATAGCCGACGCGACCGGCGGGCAGATCGACCACCCGTTGATCCAGCACTTCTTTGAAGGAATCGACACCCTGGGCTACCGCCGAAACGCGGAGCCTTGGCCCACATTTGAGGCTTAATTTGCCTTTGTTTGATGTTTCTGATTTGAATTCTTTTGAGGCGGACCCAGGTCTAATTATTAATTGAAACACCACGGGATAGGCGCGCATGGTGTCCAGCAGTGTAGCTGCGCCCCTGTTGTGTTGGCAGCCTGATGCCAGAGGAAGAGGCCGGGGTGTTACACGCGAGGCGCGCCATTGGAGGGGTGGCGCGCCCGCGTAGCTAATAACCAGGATCGCCTGCGTGTCGGCGGATCACGTCCATGATGAATTGATTAACGGTGTGCGGATGGGAGAAGTGTATGAGGTGCCTGCCGTCAGGGATGACGACGTCGGGGTCGCCCGGATGTAGCGGGATGACCGCGTCGTGTCGGCCGTGGATCTGATGGACCGCTGGGAACCCGGGCATGCCCGTGCTGTCGAGATCCCACGCAGCACAGGCGTGTCCGGACCAGCGGATGCGTTGCGGGTCGGAGTCGGCCGCCATGGCCACCAGCAGCGAGCGGTGCTCATCGTCCAGACCATCCAGCACCGAAACCCACCTCGCCGCCGCAGCGAGGACACGTCGGCCAAATAATCTGTCCGGGATCATGTCACCGATCCGCCTGGCCGTCTGCCAGCGCGGCGGTTTGGCGTTGCGTGACCGGCAGCTACCGATGAGGATCACCGCGGCAGGCTTAAGGTGCCGTGCCATCTGCATGGCGACCATCCCGCCGAAGGAAACGCCACCGAGGAACACCGGCCGATTATCGCCGGGATCGTTCTCAAGCAGACCCGCCCACCGACGGGTGTAATCATCAAAGCCTTCGTGGGGTTTGTGCGTCAGCCAGTCCGGGCATTCCAGGTCGCCGCCGAAGGTGCGCTTCTGCCGGTCGAACATCCTGAGGTCCGCACCGAGTCCGGGGAACAGGATGATCCGCGCGGGGATGTAGCGTTTCACGATCACCTCCCGGGCTGCCTGTCAGCTGGTGTGGCCAGAGTTTGCCCGTGGTAGTCCGGGGGTTTTCCGACGCTGCTTGGTTGATGCCCCTGAGTCTTATTTGATTTCGACCAGCTCGATCTCGAAGACCAACGCTTCATTGGGGCCGATCTTCCCCTGGGGGTTGCCGGCCTCGCCGTACGCCAGGTTTGCTGGGATCACCAGTTCCCATTTGTCGCCGACCTTCATCAGTTGCAGGGCTTCGATCCAGCCGGGGATCACACGCGCAACCGGAAATGGTACGGGCTCCTCGCCTGGTGAGCTGTCAAACTCCGTGCCATCAATCAGGGCGCCGCGGTACCGGGCGGCAACCACGTCGTCGATCGAGGGACTTGGGCCTTCGCCCGAGTTGATCACCCGGTACTGCAGCCCGCTTTCGGTCACGGTCACGCCTTCCTGTTCAGCGTTTTGACTCAGGTAGGCCAGTCCGCGATCGAGGTTCTCCTGGGCGGAGGCGAAGTGCTGTTGCTGCATCTGCATCTGGAAGCTGAACAGGCATTGGGCGATCTCGTCTGGCGTGAGCCGGGCCTGATCTAACCCGAAGCCTGCACGCATGCCCTCTGCGAGTTGGTCTGCGTCGATGTCGATACCACTCTGAGCCATATCCGTGCCAATGGTGAAGCCGATCGAGAAGCTGACATCTTCTTTGCTGGCTACAGCGGGGAGATCAAGTTCGAACGCCGCTTCACCGGGCTCTGTCGCAGCCTCGGATTCAGTGCCTGCCTCGGATTGGGTGGTCGTTTCGGGCTGAGTCGAGGCGGCTAGATCCTCCGCCGTCGCCGAGGTGGGCAACGCGAGGGCGAGCAGGCACAGGGCGGTCATACGCAGAGGGGTCACGAGGTTCATCAGACAATTCCATATTAGATAAGGGGAGTTCTACCGCCGTAATCCACGGCCTGTTAGCCCGGGCATGATAGCGGATGCTCATGGCGGTGTCGTTTCGATGTATCACCACACCGTACCGCCGGACAGGGTAAGATAGGCCCGTCGATGCGCGGCTGCCTGTGAGTCTTGCTGATTTAATCACGCCCGCGCCTATGGGAATAAACCCCGACCTCGCGCGTCGCTCTGTTTTGGGGGAAATGGGTCCTGCTACGTATCGTGGTTTCTGATCGAGGATGGAGATGGTTACCCCCCACCCAAGCCACTGCAACAAGCGTGCATTTACCTGCCTGGCGGAGCACCTGCCGGCATTGGATACCACCAGGGGCCTGTTGCGTTCCGCGGTGGCTGTGTCGATGCACCAGATGGAGCAGGCGGACCCCGACACGGTCGAATCTCAGATCCACGAGCTGACCGCCAAGATCGATCGGCGCATCAAGAGTATCCATCCCCGTGCTGTGATGGCACACGCACACGACATCCTGTTCGAGGAACGCGGATTCAAAGGCAACCGGGGGGACTACCACAACCCACGAAACAGCTACCTCCCGGTCGTGCTGCGGACCGGCAGGGGGCTGCCGATCACCTTGTCGTTGATCTACAAGTGTGTGGTCGATCCATTAGGCGTCCCGGTTTTCGGGATCAACGCCCCGGGCCACTTCATGGTCGGCATCGATGGCTCGGCGACTGACCAGGCCGTCCGGGCGGTCACCATCATCGACCCCTTTGGTGGCGGCCGAATGCTCACACCCGACGAAGCGTTGGCGCTTTGTCGGGAATCTCTTGGCGACGCACCGATGCCTGCTGACCCGCTGTCCCCGGCGAGCCATCAGCAGTGGCTCTTACGAATCATCCAAAACCTCATGGGCATGTTTGATCGCCTCGGCCAGCAGGACGACGTCGCCGCCATGCTGGAGATGCGAGAGCTCGTCCTGGAACACAGCACGGGAGTGTGACCGTTAACCGGCGGTGGTGGCAGACACGGGCATACGAGCTGGCAGCGCGCATAAAAGAGGTCCGCAGAGGATGGGGGTTTCCTCGTGCGGACCTGAGGGGGGTGGCAATTCAGGAACCCGGAATTATTTCCCGGGCTGATGGCATAATCACAAGCTCCCAGGGGTTATTCCAATACCATCCAATCTATGTAACATTTTTTCCCACGGGTTAAGATGGGGGGTCCTGTAATTTTCAATATCTACTTATGTGAGAAGAGAATATGACGAATCAACAATCTGCGGATCTGAACAGGGAAGAGGGTCGTGCAGCGATTTCAAAGGTGGTTCTCGTCGGGCATTGTGGCTTTGACCAGGGATCGATCAGCCGGGCGGTTGCTGCGGCGCTGCCGGGCATGGCTATCGAGTCGGTCCACAACACCGCAGGACTGGACCAGCACGCGGGGCCGGATGCGCTGCTGCTGGTCAACCGGGTGCTGGACGGGCGTTTCGGCACGAGCTCAGGCGTCGACCTGATCACCGAGCTCTCAAACCGGGACGTCTCACCACGCATGATGTTGATCTCCAACTACCCCGACGCCCAGGCCAAGGCGGTTCAAGCCGGTGCCTTGCCGGGCTTTGGCAAGAATGAACTGGGCCTCCCACAGACCGCGAAGAAACTCCAGGCCATGGTCTGATTCGATTTCTAACTAATCCCCAATGTCTGAGTAGCCCACGTTTGTAATCGCAGATTAACACGGCCAGCAGCACACAGGCTTGCCGGTTAGCGGCGGGTCGTAAGTGCGCGCGTTGGCCCAATGGGCCTGCACGCCCAGCTGTCCTCGAATATGATCTTCCCCGGCACGGCGGGCACCTCTTTTCGCCGTTGGATCATACAGGGCCGGGGATCGGGATGGCTGCGATGTCGGTGAAGCCCAAAAGCAAGGTGACAACACGGCGTCTGTCTCACATGGACGACGAGACGTTGCTCGATCTACGCATGTGTGACTTGGGCTTGTCCGCAGACCGCCCCCCATTAAAGCGACGGGTAAAACGCCTACACGACGAGTTGCAGCGCAAGGGGATCGGGTTCCGTCCACACGTATGGCTTTCCAGCGAGTGGTTCAGCCCCGACGGCGTGCCGGGGATCGCGATCCCGTTCTACCTGGCAAACCCCAGGCTGGCGAAGCTGGAAAAATCACGGATGCTTGAGATCGAGGGCGGCAGTGAGACCCAGTGCGCCCGG